>DAONDQ010000018.1:0-32433 GCA_035402645.1 Candidatus Cloacimonadota bacterium
TTGTCAAAGCCTCCTTCGAAGGTTGGAATTATGCTTTCCTTCACCCGCAGGAAGCCCTGAACATCGTACTGAAATACATGCAGAAAAGTCATATCCCTGCCAACCTTGCCCATCAGAACTGGATGCTGAATCGTATGAAGGATATCATCCAAGTTGATGGAAAGAACAATTCAAGACTCAAAGAAACTGATTTCGCCCGAACCCAGTATTTACTGCTGAAGAATGGGATGATCAAATCCAATATTTCCTATAGTTACTTCGTAGCAGGTTATGCAGATGCAACAAAATAGAGGTTTGGCATACAAAATCAGTCTTTTTGTGCTATTAGGCACGCTCATCACCGTCATGCTCATGGTCGCACTGAATTACTTCCACTCCAAGGCACTGATGCAGAAAAGTGTTCTTGCAGATGCCAGAAACATGACCTTTGCCACGATCAACAACATACAGACTGTTCTTGTCTCAGCCGAAAAGATACCTTTTAATCTTGCCCTTCTTCTCGAGCATTCCGAAATTCCGGAAGACAAGTTGAATGACTATATGCAGCAAATTGTCTTCTATAATCCTGAAGTATTTGGATGCTGCGTTGCATATGAACCGAATATGTTTCCAGGTAAAGAACTATATGCACCATACTATTACAAGAAAGATGGCAAATTAACCTATGTGAATCTCGCTAAAGACAATTACGAGTACCTATATTGGAACTGGTATCAAATACCGAAGATGCTGAATAAGCCTATGTGGTCAGAGCCATATTTCGATGAAGGCGGGGGGGACATTGTGATGTCCACATATTCTGTTCCCTTCTATACTGAAATGAATGGGAAAATGGTACTGAAGGGCATCGTGACGGTGGACATCTCTCTTGACTGGCTGCAGAAGATCATGTCTTCCCTTTATATTGGCAAAGGCGGTTATGCTTTCCTGATATCGAGAAAGGGAACCTTTGTTACGCATCCTAATGTAAATCTGATCATGAATACCAGTATTTTCACCCTTGCGGAAGAAAGAAATGACAAGCATTTGCGTGAAATCGGTAAAAGAATGATCCATGGCGAGACTGGGACAGCGCGGTTTGATAGCAGGATAAACAAGCAAAGAACATGGATCATATATGCCCCTCTGCCCTCCAATAAGTGGTCAATGGGGGTTGTGCTTCCGGAAAAGATACTCTTGGGCGACCTGATGGAAATGAACCGATTCCTGATATTGGCTGGAATCATCGGAATCATTTTCCTTGTCCTGATCATCGTTGTACTGACCAGAAGATTCATAAGACCCCTGAATAAACTGGCACGTTCCGTCGATTATATTGCCAAGGATAACTTCGATACAGTTCTTCCGGTTGTTCATACGGACGATGAGATTGAAATCCTAAGTCAATCCTTCTACAATATGCAGATTGCATTAAAGTCATATATCAAGAACCTGATGGAGACAACAGCCGCACGTGAGAAACTCGATAGCGAAATGAAAATTGCGCATGATATCCAAATGAGTATTGTTCCTCGAACCTTCCCGCCGTTTCCTGATCGCCATGAATTAGAGTTATACGCCTTGCTGGAACCGGCAAGAGCGGTTGGTGGTGACTGGTACGATTATTTCTTCACCAATGAAGATCATCTCTGCTTTGCCATTGGTGACGTTTCAGGAAAAGGAGTTCCGGCAGCGATTCTCATGGCGGTGATCCGTACTTATCTGCGCGCAAAGGCAACGAGCCTGGTACATGTGGAAGAGATCATGAACGCAATCAATGTGGAAGCATCCATTAACAATGATTACCTGATGTTTGCCACAATATTCATCGGAATACTCAATGTGCATTCAGGCGTCCTCTATTACTGCAATGCAAGTCATAATCCCCCATACATTCTTCGCAGCAGCGGTGAGATCACAAAAATAACGGAAATGCATGGTGTGGCAGTCGGCATCTTTGAAGATAAGACATATTCATCAGATCAAATCCAATTATACCCGGGTGATGCGGTAGTCCTTTACACGGATGGCATCACGGAAGCAATGAATGAGAATGAGGATATGTTTGGATATGCCCATCTTGAAAGGATTCTAAAACCACTGACAATGAACGATGCCAAAACCATTGTCTTGAATGTCAGGGAAGAAGTGCGGAACTTTACAGGCAATATCGAACAAACAGATGATATTACAATTGAAGTGATTCGTTTCCAGGGTGATTGATACTACTGTTCAAAACTGATTTGACGCCAAGCTTCGTATAGAATGATCGAAACACTGTTGGCAAGATTGATGGAACGAATATTACCCGTCATGGGAATCGTGATATTCCAGTCCTGATAACGGTTCAGGATTTCCTCCGGTATTCCTCTTGATTCTGGTCCAAAGACGAATAGATCCCCTCTCCTGTAGCACTGATCCGTATATTTCCTCTTGGTTTTGGTCGTACAAAAATAGACATTCTGCCCGGGATACTTTTCAAACAATTCTTCAATAGAATCATGAAAGAACAATTTCAGTTTATCCCAATAATCCAATCCTGCGCGCTTCAGATGCTTATCATCGAGAAAAAAACGCATTGGCTTGATGATGTGAAGTTCTGCTCCGGCACCGACACATAGACGCCCTATATTACCTGTATTTGCAGGGATCTCAGGTTGGAACAGGACAACACGAAAACTGGGTTCCACGGATCACTCGACAAAGGAAATGTATCGTGACCAGAAATCAAACCATTTCGACGAATTGGTCAGTATCTGGTCGCTGGTCAGTCTATCATTCACGGTGATGACAGAAAGAGGTGCAAGTGAGAAGGAAGGTGGAGTCTGGATGGATGAATCGATTGGATAGATCCACTGTGTCTCAGGAACCATCTTTTGAAACGATTCCGAAAGCATGAAGTCCATGAATTTCCTGCTCAGTGATAGATTGGGTGCTTTCCTGATTATCCCTGCCGAAGGCATGACAAGAAACGAGCCTTCGAGTGGTACAAAGCATTTTACACGATCATTATTCATCGTTTCACTATAGTAGGCAGGTGTCGTTGTATATCCGACCATCATGACACCATCACTCTGCATGAAGAGTTGCCTTGCATTAAAGGCTGTCGGTGTGATTTGAGAAATATTCTTCCGAATGCTTCGCCAAAACTGTTCATAACCATCTTCACCGAAGGCGGCGACAGTCCAGAATAAGGTTGCCCTGCCGAGACATGACTTCATCGCATCAGGAACTAATAAATCCTGCTTATACTTGAAATCCTGCAATTCACCAAAGTTATCCGGGGGATCCAGTACAACATCAGAATCATATAAAATTCCCAAATAACCATAACCGTAAGGTACCAAATGGAAGGAAGGATCATATAGGAAATCCTTCTGTATCACATGCATACCTGTGGGGTAATAATCATCGAGCAGGTTATTTTCAAGGATATCAGTCAGGTACATGTTATTCAGACCAATGACGACATCAGCCTTGGGATGATTTTTCTCGGCTTTCAGTCTTTCCATCAGTTGATTTGTATCCTGTAGATTTACCACATCCACATGGCATTTATACTTTTGCTCAAAAAGAGGGAGTACTTTCTGGCCAAGACCGCTGCTCATGAATTCATCATCACAGTACAGAACAATTGTATTTCTGCGTGTTGCAGTTGTCCTGTTCGCTGAATCATCCTTATGGCAGGCTGCCAAGATCGATAACAATAGGAAAAGGAGAGGTAAAAAGCGTTTCAACATCAACTTCCAAATAGGAATGAGGCTACCACGAAGTCAACTACAAGAATAAGAATGGAAGAATAAACAACCGCTTCCGTCGTTACTTTTCCCACACCTTCAGCGCCACCTTCTGTCTTGCTGCCTGCAAAGCAGGATACGGATGTGATCACGAAACCGAAGCAGATCGACTTCACGAGTCCACCCCATAGATCGGAGGAAAGAAAGTAGTTCTTCATGTTGGAAAAGAATATATAATGGTTAATCCCATACTTCATGAGGGAAAAGAAATACGCTGAAAAAATACCGACCAGGTCAGCATAAATGGTCAGCATGGGCACCATGATCAATCCTGCAATGATACGGGGAAGATATAGGTAATCATGGGGATCGATTGCCATGGTTTCCATGGCATCCAATTGCTCCGTTACCTTCATGGAACCTATCTCTGCTGCCAATGATGCGCCTACTTTTCCTGCAAGAACAAGCGCAGTCAGAACAGGTGCCAATTCAATCATGGTTGACTTCCCTACAAGGACACCAATGAAACTCGTTGGAATATAACCATGAGTTTGATAAGTTGCCTGCAGGGCGGTGACAAGACCTGTAAATGCAGAGGTGACGGAGATAAGGAGAAGAGAATCAAAACCCGTCCGCTTCATCTGTTTCAGGATCTCATATCTTCTCTTTCCCAGCCTCGGTATGAAGCGCAGGCATTGAAGAACAAAAAGGGTGAATTGACCGATTCGCCTAAAAACCTGTTCCATCGTCACTGATCATTCTATCTGAAAACGTTGTGAACTCACTCTTGAACAGCATCTCAACTGTACCTGTCGCACCATGTCGGTTTTTGGCAATGATGATCTCGGCGATTCCATGCCTGTCTTCTTTTTCCGGAAAATAGTATTCTTCCCTGTAGATCATCATCACGATATCAGCATCCTGCTCAATAGCCCCTGATTCACGAAGGTCTGAGAGCATCGGCTTCTTGGTCGGACGGTTATCCACAGCACGATTCAATTGAGACAGTGCAATGATCGGTATCTTGAGTTCCTTTGCCAGGATCTTCATTGCTCTTGATATTTCGGAAATTTCCTGCTGTCTGTTATCCCGGTTCTTCTGTGATGTCATCAGTTGCAGGTAGTCAATTACGATCAAATCCAAGCCGCCAATTTCTGCAGATAATCTTCGAGACTTGGCTCTTATATCCAATGCTGTATTTGTTCCGGCATCATCGATATATAGCGGTTTACGCGTCAGGGCATCCGCAGCCTGCGTGATTCGCAACATCTTGGCTTCATTTATGCCATATCCTTTCAGCATATCGTCCATCCGGACTTCTGCAGCAGAACTGATCATTCGCATGAGCAATTCATCATTCGCCATTTCCATGGTGAAGATTCCGATCTTCTTGTCATGATACATGGCGGCATTGAATGCAATGTTCAAAGCCAAAGAAGACTTTCCCATTGCAGGACGAGCTGCGATCACAATAAATTGTCCGGGTCTGAAACCACCGATCGCTGCATCCAAGTCCCTGAATCCGCTGGATAATCCAACGGTCGAAGAGCGGGTTTTTGCCACTTCTTCAATGTTCCTAAGGGTTTCAGGAATAATATCACTGATCTTCACAAATGCACGGGACCAGGGACGCTCCGCCACGGCAAAGATAGCCTGTTCTGCTTCATCCACGATATCATCCACAGGTCTGTCCGCTTCATAGCAATGCTCAATAATGGTATTGGATGCAATGATCAATTGCCTGAGCAGAGCCTTTTCCAATACAATTTTTGCATGATAGTCCAAATTGGCAGAACTGACAACCACATCAGACAACTCATTCATATAGATGGAACCGCCGACCTTTTCGAGCAGTCCTTCTCTATCGAGACGGTCGGTCAATGTGATGAGATCGATCTCCTGATGCTCTTCGAAGAGGTCTTGCATCATTCTGAAGATGATCTTATGCGCACTGCGGTAGAAATGCTCTTCCTTCAAGCCTTCCAATGCCTTTGCAACAGCATAGCTGTCAATCAGCATGGCGGAAAGCACGGCTGCTTCAGCATTAATGTCATAGGGTTGGGTACGTTCATTCATTTCTGCCATAATATATCCCTTCTACTAACTCATTCGTGAAAGACTTATTCATAAATTCAGTGTTTTATGCAATAATTTTTCTTTCCATTTTTCAAAGTGCCTTTAATAAGGCTCTGGTGATAGTAAAATGATTGAAGATATTCTGCCAAAGGATTGAAAGTAATGCAAGAGAAGAAAGGATTCCTGTGAGAAACCAATATTTGAAAGGTATAATGCTGATGGTTCTGTCAGCTGTCATGTTCTCAGCCATGTCGGTCATGGTCAAGTTCCTCAGTGATCAGAGTACATTTCTCATCACTTTTATGCGCTTTATTACGGGATTGATCTTTCTCATGTTCCTATATTCCATAGGCAAGATCAAATTCAACCCGAAGAACCTACCATGGCTTTTTGTGAGAGGTGTTTTCGGTGCACTTGCCGTTATGCTACTTTACCTCGGCATCACGAAAATCGGTTTGGGAAAGGGAACCATGCTGAATTACACCTATCCTGTATTTGCCACGCTGTTTTCCCCCATTCTGCTAAAAGAAAAGAACAAACCCATCATGTGGATCATGCAGGGGATTGCGCTTATCGGTTGCTATTTTCTTCTGAATCCGAAGGGATTCTTCCATTTTGCGCCAATTGACATGCTTGTCCTCTTCGGTGGTATGTGTGCAGGCATCGCAGTCAATTCCATTAAAAAGTTAACTCTCACAGATTCCACCTACACCATATTCCTCAGTTTTTGCCTTTTCAGCAGCATCATGTATGTATATCCCGCTTTTCATCACTTCCACAGCATCCCCACAACCAGTTGGATATTGCTCATCTCCGTGGGTGTCCTGGGAACAGTGGGACAATTGAGCATGACCTACGGTTATAAATTCACACCGGTCAATGAAGGGAGTATCATCGCTTTCCTGGTTCCAGCCTTTAATGTGATTCTTGGGGTTCTTCTCTTCTCGGAAAAAATGACCTTCGGAATGGTGATCGGCAGTATCCTTATCATCGGAAGTTGTATTTTTACAGCCCTGCAGAATAGTTCGGGGACGCCTTCATCGGGAGGAGTATGATCGGCTTAAGCCGATTATTTAAGATTGAAGATTGAAAATTGAAGATTTTCTTCTCTTTGGACGTTGTGCTGAGCCTGTCGAAGTGCCACCCTCCCTTACCATATGGGAGGGAAATCGGGTCTGCTGACGCGGACCCCTACATCAAACTCATCCGTCACTCCGTGCCACCTTCCCTTTATCCAAAGGGAAGGACATCTGCAACTTTTAGTTCTTACTTCTTAGTTCTTAACTTACTCTGCCACTTTTAACTTTTAATTTTTAACTTTTAATTCTCTGCCTGTCCCCAGTTACCTGTTACCTGTTACCTGTTACCTGTTACCTGTTACCTGTTCTCAAGAATCTGTGATTCAACGCTTCCTTCACATCTTTCGGTACAAATTCATCCAGTTCTGCATGCAACTGGGCAAGTTGCCTGATGATGCTTGATGAGAGATACATATAGCGATAGCTCGGTACCATGAAAATGGTCTCGATCTCAGGACTCAGTTTCTTGTTCATGAGTGCCAGTTGCAGTTCATATTCGAAATCAGATACTGCACGCATACCCCGAATCATGATCGAAGAATCCATTTGCTTGGCAAAATCAACGACCAAACCACTGAAAGTCATCACCTTGACATTCGGAATGTGCTTGGTTGCCTTCATGCACAACCGTGTCCTCTCTTCCAG
Organism: Candidatus Cloacimonadota bacterium; assembly: GCA_035402645.1. Classification (GTDB taxonomy): domain Bacteria; phylum Cloacimonadota; class Cloacimonadia; order Cloacimonadales; family DAONDQ01; genus DAONDQ01. The sequence continues at coordinate 7,517 of DAONDQ010000018.1, forward strand.
TGTGAAGAGGGATTCCTTATTTGTCTGTTCTGCCACTCCCAAAATTACTTCATCGAACATCTTGGATGCTTTCTCCAGGATATTCAGATGCCCGTTTGTTATCGGATCGAATGTGCCTGGATAAATGACTCTTCTCATCATACCCCCAATGCAGCTGCGCGAATTTCTTCCAGTTCCTCCACTTCTTTCGGTATATGCTGGGATAATACACAATATCCATCTACTGTTACCAGGACATCATCTTCAATTCTCACACCGATATTTTCCTCGTGAATATATATACCTGGTTCCACAGTGATGATATTGCCCACTTCAAGTGTGGAGTTCCGTAAACCAAGATCGTGTGTATCCATTCCCAAATGATGGGAAATGCTGTGCATGTAGTATCTTCTAAAATCTCTCGGGTCCTCGATCAGGTTTAATCTTACAAGGGCTTCACCAATCAGTTGATTCGTCCTTTCATTCAGCTCCGGAAGACCAATCCCCGGTTTCACCATGCTGATGATCTCTTTCTCTATGTTCAGGACTTCCTGATAAACTGCCTTCTGTCTCGCAGTGAATTTTGCAGCAATGGGGAAAGTACGTGTGATATCAGCGCTATAATTGTTGCATGCGGCTCCCACATCCATAAGCACCAGTTGATTATCAGCTATCTGTGTGTCATTATCGATGTAATGAAGTGTGGTAGCATTGATTCCGGCTGCAATAATGGGAGTGAATCCCCAATTCCTGTAACCATTGATCAGCATCTTATGATAGATCATGGCTTCCAATTCATACTCCATCATACCTGCATGACTGTTTTCATAGACTGCTGAAATACCTTTCGCTGTCACATCGATGGCACGTTGGATCTGCTGAACTTCCCATTCATTCTTCACGCAGCGCAAAGGTCTGATGAGGTCCGTCATATCTCCAACCTGTATTTGGGGATAGTGTTCAATCAGTTGTTTTGCATTGATCTGCGCTGTTCCCAACGGTGCATTGAACTGACTGGATTGCAGGTTCATATACAACTTTTTCAATGCGGGTCCGTAAGAACTGATATAGGATGAAAATTCATCGATGTACTGCACATTGGTGATCCCGCTTTTCTGGATAGCGGTTTCTTTCGACATCTTTTCGCCTTCCCATACAATGCGCTCGGGAATATTCCTTTGAATAAATAATGATTCCTGCACAAGCCCCGAAAACTTGGTGATGACCAGGATTGCATAAGGGATTTCCAATCCTGTCAGGTAAAGAAAGTTATTGTTCTGGATAAATCGATAAAAACCTGTGGGCTCTGAATTGGCAAATACCAGTATACCCTGGTAATCTTCCAATTGCTCGGCAATCTTCATTCTGCGTGGGCTTACGATATCAGCATTCATAGGATACTCCTTTTATCTTGAGAAGAGTTATTTTATGATCTCGAGCACTCCATACACTCCGTCATAACCGGACGGACAGAAGTGGTATTGCTCGTTTCTGACTGCAATGATTGTTTTCAATGTTTCTTCTTTTACTCTTTTGTCAAGTTTATACTCAATCGTGCAAACATCACTTCTCCATAAGTCAATTTCTGATTCAAAACACTGCAATATGATTTGATATTCTTCCCATACCAATTTTGTTTGCACTCCCTTTCCATGCGCAACAGCAATGACTTCCAGCAGTGGCAGCAAATGCCTGAATTCCCTCTTGATGGGAATAATTCCATTATCGGTTAGCTCCAGGCATCTCTGCCTGACACCCAGGAACATCTTCTTCCCGCAAACAGGGCAGATAAGATCATCAGGTGCATGATCCTCGAAGATCACTGCCTGGGTATGACCATCTCGATTGGCTCGATGTCCTGTCATGTAATAACGCCCTTCACCAGGGAAGAACTCCGAGGTCATGACGATCCTGTTATTCCTCAAGCTGCTGATTATATTGGGATAACTGAGTGAATCGGTTTCCAAAATCGTAAATTCCCTGCCTATCCTGTTCAATGCGGCGCTGTGAGTATCACTGTTGGAGATCATGGTCAGATTTGCAAGATCGGGTATCCTGCACAGCATATCGGGATCAGCGCTCAAACCAGTTTCAATGATGCGTATCTGCGGTGTAAACCTGCCATAGAATTCCTGTATACTGTGCAGTCTGTTCCTGCTTCCCATGATGCCTTCAGGTGTCATCACATGTGCCGGTACGATCTCCAACAATGGATGGATAGCAGCGATTTCAAACAGCCTGTCTTCCAATTCCTGCTGGTCTTTACAGGCAATGAACGGTCTGCCGATGGTATTCTTCTGTCCCCATTTCGTCATCAATACCTGCATCTTTGCGATGGATTCGAAGCTTGGAAAGAATATCAGGTGATGCGCAAGAATGCGATTTTTATATCCTTTCAGTGATACTGTGAAGATCACTTCTGTTTGAAGCAGGAATCTTGCCGGCTGGTTCTGATAAGTGAATAGTCCTTCTTCCGTCTCTATAAGGCACTTTTTCAGTTCTTCCGTCCGCAGGGGAAAAAGACAATCCCCGCAGCCATAGACATCGATGCCCTTGTACTGCATTGCGACTGCAATGTCATCGAGGGAAACATTCCCCACACCACCGGCGTAACCTGAATGAGAATGCAGATCAACTGCTAATTGCATAAGATAACTCCGTCATTGATATGACTGAGTCTTTTTTCGCTTCCTTTTTTTGACAAGGAATTTGAATAATAAAAAAAGTCCAAACCACCAGAGTGATTTGGACTTTCAGATATGAAAATTCTTAATTCAATTCAGATGTGCAATTGGGGCAACGGGTAGCCTTGATGGAAATCGTGGTATGACAGAATGGGCATTCCTTCGTATCGGGAGCTGCCACCTCTGCCGGCTTCTCCATCTTCCTTTTCAAGGCATTCATGTTTTTGATCACGATAAAGAGGGCAAAGGCGACGATGAGGAAATTAATGACCGTATTCACGAATAACCCATAATTAATAGTGACTGCGCCAGCCTTCTGGGCTTCTGCCAAAGTTGCAAAAGGACCTGCTATGGCTCCAGCCTTGATAACCAGGAAAAGATTGGAAAAATCCACCTTCCCGAGGAGTAAGCCGATAGGTGGCATGATAACATCGTCCACAAGTGATTTGATGATTGCACCAAAGGCAACACCAATGATAATACCGACAGCCATGTCCAGTACATTACCCTTTAAGGCAAATTCCTTGAATTCCTTAAACATAATTCATTCCTCCTTATTCCAATTGGTATATGTAAAGATAGTGTGGTATTGTTGTATTAATTGATATTCATTTTTCTTATGCTGGAAGTCAAGAAATAATATTACTTTCATGTATATCATTTATTTTCAGGTGAAGGATAGTATTCCTTTCAATCATTGATTCAGTATATTCGTTCCCAGTTCCCATAGCTTGAAAGCCATGCACACATGACCCGAGGGAAATAATACCTGTACGTATAGTTCACCATTTTTATCTCAAGCACATTCCTATCTATAACCTATGCCATAGCTATCCCATTCCAATCCAAAGAGATTGGAAAGAGATTGGTATGGGATTGGAATCCCATTGGAAAGGGATTGGTATGTGTAAGGATATCGTTGAGACGTGGGTATGACATCATTCAGGAAATCATTTGACGGAATAGAATCTGCATATATAAATGTGCAAAAATGTGAAGGAGTGTCCTATGTTTCCAGGTGGAAAGAATATGAAGGATATGATGAAGCAGGCTCAGAAGATGCAGCAGGATCTCATGAAAGCTCAGGAAGAGGCTGCCAACCAGATCATCGAGGCCACTGCCGGCGGTGGTATCGTAAAAATTGAAATGAATGGAAAATACGAAGTCCAGAATATCAAGATAGACCCGGAAGTCGTGAATCCGGATGATGTGGAAATGCTGGAAGACCTGCTCATTGCAGCCCTCAAGGAAGCACATGACAAAGTAGAAAAGGCAAGTGAAGAATCCATGTCCAAGATCACGGGTAACATCAAGATACCGGGACTGTTTTAAGTTAAAAGTTAAAAATTAAAAGTTAAAAATTGAAGAGAAGAGCAGAGCAGAGAAGAATTGACGGTTCATTGAGGATATAATAACCGGCATTACAAAAAACGATGTTCAACGTGTTGACGAATAAATGCAATGCCAGATTCAGAAACGCTCATTCAACAAGACGAAGAACATGACTCGAAATACATTGAAAATTATGAATTGCTGTACCAATGGATGTTGTCTTGAGTTAGTGAATGAATCTGAATAGCATTGAATTTATGAGAATCGTTTTTTGTACAGCCGGGAGCTTTTCTTGGTTCGTTCTTTTTTCGGAAGAAAAGAATGAACACCGAACCAATGAAGAATTTTGCTACCTCTAAAGGTGAAATAAAAAGATGAAATGGATAGACACATAGGTCTGTCCTTACAGATAAGGTAAGATTATGTTCAATGGCTTACTAAAAGACCTTGCCCAGAACCTGAAGCAATTCCCGGGTGTGGGTGAAAAGACGGCTCAAAGGCTTGCCATGTTCCTGATCTCACAGGATAAGGAAAAGTCAAGACGGCTGGCACAATCCATCTTGGATGCTGTGGATAAATACAATCACTGTTCCAAGTGCAATATGCTGGCAGAGACCGATCCCTGTCCATTCTGCTCAGATACCGACCGTGATGTGAAGCGCATTTGTGTTGTTGAAAACACTGCCGATGTTTATCTTATCAATAATACGCATGAGTTTCGGGGAATATACTTTGTGCTGGGGCACCTGCTGTCTCCCCTGGATGGAATTGGACCGGCAGAGATCAATTTCCCCATGCTAGTTGACAAGATCGGGGAGCATCAGCCGGAAGAAGTGATTCTTGCCTTGAATCCTTCTCCTGAAGGAGAGACAACCATCAATTATATCGCTTCACAGCTGCAGCCGATGAAAATCAGTATCACACGCCTTTCCACCGGATTACCATTCGGTGGAGATATCGAATACACAAGTTCCATGACGTTGAGTCATGCGTTCAAAAGAAGGATGCCTATCTAATGTTTACAGGAATCATTGAGCACATGGTAATCATCAGACAAACCAGGGACTGGGTCGGAACCACGCAGATTCGCATGGAAAACCCATTTTCTGAGAGAGAAATCAAACTGGGTGACAGTCTTTCCTGCAACGGAATTTGTCTGACAGTCATCGAGAAATCCGGAATCGGATTTGAAGTCGAGATCATGCATGAAACAATGCAAAAGACGACGGCAAAAAGCTGGACCGTCGGTCAGAGATTGAACCTGGAAAGAGCCATGAAAGCAGATGGGCGGTTTGACGGTCATATTGTCCAGGGACATGTGGATACAGTCGGAAAAGTTCTTTCCGTGCGTAAGGTCGAACAAACGCTGTATCTCGAGATTGGATATCCAAAAGAACATAGAGGACTTCTTGTTCCGCAGGGTTCCATTGCCGTAAACGGAGTCAGTCTCACCATCGCAGAACTGAATGAATCATCCTTCAAGGTGGCATTGATCGGTTTTACCTTGTCCAATACAAACCTTTCAGACTGTAAAGTCGGTGATGATGTGAATCTCGAATTTGACATTCTGGGAAAGTACGTGAAAAGACAACTCGAATCAAAAACCTCAAATATAACGGAGTCCTGGTTGCATGAAAAAGGTTTTTAATCTTCTTTTTATAACATTTTTCCTCTTCATCCTGGTCGGTTGCGGTCACAGACAGGGACCAACAGGTGGAAAATCCGATACGGAGAAGATACGGATTTTGGCAGTTACTCCAGATGAATTCACTGATCTGAAAGATGGTCAGATCGATATTACATTTTCAAAGATGCTTGATAGGACAAAAGTCCCCACGGGTATCTATATTTACCCGCCAATAGACAGGAAACGCTTCAAGTACCAGGGAAACCACCTGGTCATCAGGATATTGGAACCGTTGAAACCCAACACCAATTATTACTTCACCTTCACTCCCAGGATCCAGGATGAAAGAGGAAATTCCCTGGAAGAAACGAAGACGATCGTCTATGCGAATGGTACTTTGCAAACAGCCAGGATATCGGGTGATTTCAAACTGGAAGATCCTTCCGATTCGAAGTATCCTGTCAATCTCACTCTCTTGGATGCAGATACACTGATGGTATTCAATCAAAATATTAAGGCACCCAATTATGCATTGGAAAACTTGAACCAGCAGTCGTATATCCTGCGTGCGTATATCGACAAGAATGTGAATGGGAAATATGATTTCGGGGACGAACCTTATGCTGAGGAGCTGTCACCGAAAAGCCCGATCTCAACTGTAAATCTGAACCTGGTTTATTCCGATACGACGAAGGTGGTGCTCAAATCTGCCAGCGTAATATCCAATCGAGAAATGGAATTAACGTTATCGGAGCCTGTGAAATCTTATGCAGACATACACATAACTGCAAAGGAAGGAAGTGTTTCGCTTCCGATAGAATTGACAAAGCTGGATGGAAACAAATTAACGCTTCTTACAGCGGGACAGGATACATTGAAATACAAGGTCAGCATGGAAGGCATTATCGATCACAAGGATAATCTCACCAAAGAAAGCCATCTGTATTTCAGTGGAGTTGCTCGTGTTGATAAAACTGCACCCACGATCGTGGCAACATACCCCAGAAATGGTACTTCCATCAATTCGCTGACACCTGAATTAAAGGTGGTTTTTTCAGAGATCATCCCAGATAATAATATCAAATATACCCTGATCGATACAGAGACAAATTCACAGATACCGTTGAAAATTGTATCTGGAAACGATAGAACCTACATTTTCAAACCAATGAAGACTTTAGTGAATTATCGGTCTTACAAGTTCATCATCAGTCGCATTACTTCTGATATCAGCAGTAATGCCTTGGGAAAGGATTACGAGTTTCTGTTTTTGACACTTGTGAAAAATGGAGGATAACCGAAAATGAATATCCAGTCGAAATTTCTCCTGCTTTCGATTTGTATATTATTAGTTTTACCTTCCATATTATTGGCTGATTGCGATATGATGGCTCTCATCAGTATTAATCCCAAGGGAATAGCAGCCTGTGATCCAGGTGCGGGAGATTATGACAGTCCTCATGATTATTTTGACTTTCTTCGTTCCCGTTCCGGTTCGCAAGATCTTGATATTCCACTCAATTGTGACGGATATGGCGTTATTTATTACCGCTTGGGAGAATCCACTTTATCCAAGGAGCAAACATTTTACAAAACCGGGTTTCATACCTGGTATGAAGCCATTCATGGCGAACCGATGAATTTGGCGGAAGATGCCATCATGACACCGATGAATCGTGCATCGATTGTACTGGGACATGACAGGCTGGGAACGGGTGGTTTTGGAAGCCATCCATTTACATTCATATGGAATAATAAAACGTATTCATTCATTCATAATGGGGCAATATCTTCATCAGCTAAGACAGCCTTCATGAATTATCTTGGTGAAGAATGGTTTGTTGAACATCCATCCAATTGGCATGGTGTCTACGGTGATATCCGTTCCTTCATCGATAGCGAATTATTATTCCATTTTATCATGTCTATGATCATGGAAAGCAATGGCAATATTGTACTCGGTATTCAAAAAGCACTCAATAATCACGATCTCGAAGGATTCGATTTCAGATCAGAAGTTTTCCACGGTATGAACACAGTAAATTTCGTTCTTACGGATGGCACTTCCTTATACGTGTTCAGAAATTCACGAATGGATCCGACATTACATAACCTGTCCTACAATGTTATCAACAACAGATTCATTGGTATCAAGACACAGGAACAGACTGGTATTGAAATTCATCAGAACGAGATGATCGTTTTTGATCAATCCGGAACAATCACCTCGATACCTATGGTATCGACCCTCCCCGTGGAATTATCGTCATTTACCGGTTCAGTATTTAATGGAATCGTAACCATGAGATGGCACACTGCATCAGAAACAGGATTATCCGGCTTCAATATTTATCGCGGTGATTCAAACTTGTTTTCACAGTCAATTAGGTTAAATACTTCCTTAATCAATCCCACGAATAATCCGAATGGATATACATACGAATATTCCGATCATGAGACAAGTCCTGGTGCGACGTATTATTATTGGCTTGAGTGCATCGATACCAGTGGTACTTCAACTGACATGGCTTCGACAACAGTCACAGTCCCGAATATTGGAAATAATGACATACCTGATTACGCAGCATCCGTAATGTTACCTAATTTCCCAAATCCGTTCAGTCGTGGCGATATAACGACCATTCCATTGCAACTTCGTGCTGAAGATTCCGGAATCCTGGTGATCTACAATGTGAAGGGACAGAAGGTTAACAGTTTTGCAATTGCTCCCAATACACCAAGCCTTGTCTGGAATGGATGTGATTCAAAAGGGCAAATCTGTGCTCCTGGGATTTACTTCGCCCAATTGAAGACGAAAGATATCTCTGTTACACATAAATTATTGATGATAAGATAGGATATCAATCTTCATGAAATGATATGATGACCTGACGGTTTCGGGGTCCGTCAAATTCGCAAAGGAATATTCCCTGCCAACTGCCTAAAACCAATTCACTGTCCTGTACCAGTACTTGTAATTGGCACCCCATAAGACTGCTTTTCACATGTGCAGCAGAATTACCTTCTCCATGTCTGTATGCTGTTGCATGCAACGGAACAACCTGGTCAAGGGCATAGAGAATATCGTGAACTACGTCAGGGTCTGCATTCTCATTGATCGTGATACCTGCTGTAGTGTGAGGGACAAAAATGTGAATCCTGCCATTGAGGCACTGGTTTTCCCACACGAACTTTCTTACTATTTGGGTAATGTTGATCATCTCATTCTGTTTTGTGCTGGCTACAGATGTTTTAATGAATTTCACAGAAAACCTCCCGTATCTGTTCATTGCTCTCGATTAGTAAATAGTGCGACCATTCACTCGGGAACAGTCTTTTATATCGTAAGTGAGCAAATCTGTCATCGATAAGAAGAACCACCCCTTTATCCGTCTCGGAGCGTATGACTCTTCCCGCTGCCTGGAACACCCTATTGAAGCCCGGGAACATATACGCATATTCAAAGCCCATGTGATTTGTGGAATCAAAATATTCGCGAATGCGTTCCCGTTCAAGGCATACCTGTGGTAAACCCACACCAACGACGATCGCCCCCACCAATCTTTCTCCTATCAAGTCAATTCCCTCTCCGAAGATACCACCCATCACTGCGAATGCAATGACAGGATTCTCTTTATTACTCTCAAACAAACCAAGGAATTCTTCTTTCTCTTCTTCCGTCATACCGCTTTTCTGGAGTTGGATATTCAAATCCGGTTTCTGATCGATAAGCCGATCCGCTATTGATTTCATGTATCGATACGAGGGAAAGAACACGAGAAAATTCCCCGGATAATGTGCAGTCAGGATGCCGATCGCTTCCGCAACTGTTTCATAAGAGGATTCTCTCTGCTTGAAATTGGTGGCAATCCCCTTGTGTATCAGAAGTTTCAGATTCTCTTTCGGGAAAGGGGATGACAGCTTCAAGACAGAGGGTTCCAAACCCGAAGCAAGAAGGCTGACATAATAGTCCATTGGCAGAAGCGTGGCAGAAAAGTAGATGGTCGATTTTGCGCGATGGAGTGCTTCGGCAATCAGTTTCGAAGGATCGAGACAGAAGAGTTTTATCTTCAGGTGCCTGTTGCGTATATCGAAATAAGTGATATATCGTTCATCATAGAATTCAGCAGTACGCAGGATGGCGAAGCAATTGAAATAGAAATCAAGAAGCTGATCCGTCCAGGGCGTCGGGATATTCTGCACCAGCCATCTTTCGGCAGGTTTCAGGAAACGGTCCACTATTTTGAGCAGTTCTTCAGGTGCTTCCTTCTGCCACTTCTCATTCTGTTGCTCTTCCTTCATTTCCTTCCTCATATCCCTGAAGAATTTCACAAATCTTTGGAGAGCAGTTACTAAGTCCTTGGGAGTCTTGCCAATTGCCTTCTTCAGTTCTTTGATATCTTCCTCGAGCATTTCAGCGGAATACATATCCCTTGCCCGATCCGGAAGATTATGCGCCTCATCGACAAGGAACACATAAGGTTCCTGTGGGACTTCGAAGAAGCGACGAAGATAGACTCTCGGGTCAAAGACATAGTTGTAATCGGCAATAATGACATCAGCCCATAGAGTCATAAATAAGGAGAATTCGAATGGGCAGATGCGATGCTTCATCGCATATTCGCTGATAATTTCACGGGTCAGGATATCTTCTTTAAAGAGGTCTTTCCCTGCTTCCTTCTCCCTATCAAAGTATCCTTCGGCAAACTCACACTCCTTCGGGTCGCATGCACAGCCCGGATTGAAGCAAATCTTCTCTTTCGCCGTCAAGGTCACACTCTTGCACTTCAAACCCTTTTGCTGAAGAAAAGCCAATGTATTTTCAGCAATCACACGTCCGCTCGTTCGTGCAGTCAGGTAGAAGATCTTTTCCGTCATCCCTTCGGGTATGGTCTTTAATGCAGGAAATAGAGCGGCAATCGTTTTCCCGATTCCAGTCGGAGCCTGTGCAAAAAGAACTCCCTGCTTTTCGATGGTCTTGTAAACACTGACTGCCATACTGCGCTGTCCTGCACGATATTGGGTAAAAGGAAATTTGAGGCTGGTAAGCGATTCGTCCCGTATTTCCTGCCAATCACGCATCATTCTTGCCCATTCCAGGTACTTCGTGATAACCATCTGAAAGAAATCTGATAATTCCTGAAAAGAAAGAGTAGTCTTGATTTCCTTAATCTCATGCGAATCCAACTGGTAGTAGGTCAGTTGTAACTGAATCGAAGGAACTTCATTCTGGAGCGCATAAATATAGGCATAGATCTTTGCCTGTGCCCAATGGAGAGGACGATTGTCTTCTTCGATATTTGCAAGAGAAGAGGTCGTGGACTTGATTTCTTCGATCAGAATACCATCATCACGATGCCACAATCCGTCTATCCGACCACTAATTTCGATGTTCAGGTCATCCGTTTGATAAAGATATTGAACTGTAACTTCTGATTGATATCCTTCCGGACGTGATTTCTGTATCTTTTGATGTGCTCTTGTTCCCGCAAGAGTCTGGCTCATTCCGACAAAAGTAGATACAATGTCCCCACTTGAGAGGACAAATTCCACCAAGTCACGGACCGATATATGAACGATTTGAATGTCTGATTTTTGGGATGATTTCAATGCATATCCGTACTTTACTGATTCTTCAGTTTCCACAGGATATCGAGACTCTCCAATAGCGGCTGTGCTAATTTGTCAGGAGAATCCGTCTTTTCAGGCATATTATTGAATACCACGTAAGGTACGGGGATATTATTGATCATGATGTGAGTCGGATTCCCGGCAATCACGTCCTGCCAATCGATCTCCTTGTAGAGTTTCTCCATCTTATCCATCGGCAAGCCATGCTCGAGAATGCTATCCGGCTTATCCGGATTAAAGCGTCTTTGATTCTTTCTTACCGATTCCTCATATGTGACATCAACATAGAGAATGGCTGCTCTTTTCAATATCTCATCCGATAGATTGGAAAATGCACTTTTATACCCGCCATGCTCACTCCCGCGTGAAAACTCGATCAGTGTAGTGTATTCAGAGTGAAAGTCTGCGGTATCTCTGAGTTGTTTTTGATATTCCATGTTCATCCTGCGAATCAGTAGGTCCCATTGATAATTGAAGAGGAACATTCCATCCGGGTATGTATGCATTCTCGTTTTCCCCATTTCACGGGAAAGGATGTCATCCTCTTCGAACCATGTCCACAGCATTGGGAAATCATCAATTTCCTTGAGTTCACCAAGATGATAATACTCTGAACGCTTAATAGGATTTAACTTCTTTACGAAATCAATGATCTCGGATTTACCGGATGCCGGTCTACCAAGTAATAACAGGATATCAAAATGTCCTTTTGCCATTTATTGCTCCTTTTGGATAAATTCAGATACCACATCAAGAAATCGCTTATTCTCTTCCTTTGTCCCGATGGTAACCCGCAAATGATTTTTCAAAAGAGGATGTCCCCACACAGGTCTTACAGCAATCTCCTGGGCTGTCAGATAATCAAACAGGACTGGTGTTTTCTCTCCTATCGTGAATATCTGGAAATTGGTTTTCGAAGGATATGTGGTCAGCCCATCAATTGCCAGCATGGAACTATACATCTCTTCTCGCAATTCGCAGACTTTTTTCGTATGTGTCAGGAATATTTCCTTATTTTCCAGCATGGTCTGCGCAAATGCCTGGATCATCAGGCTGCTGTGGAATGCTGTCATGACCTTGTTCAATTCAATTGCATTTTCCTCGGATGTCATGATATAACCGAAGCGCAGACCCGCACCGGAGAATGCCTTTGAGAATGAACGAAGGATTATGAGATTGGGGAATTGTGAAAGTTTATCTGCAAAAGTCTTGCCGGAGAACTCGAAGTAGGTTTCATCCAGCAATACAAGTTTCTCCGTATTCTTGATAATATGAATGAGCTTGTCATCAGGGAATAGGTTCCCTGTCGGATTATTGGGATTGCAAAGAACCGCGAGTTTGCAGCCCATTTCACGAGTCTGTGCGATATAGGCATCAGCAGAAAAATCAAAGTGCTCATCCAAGACCTGGAACTTCACATTCAGTCCAACCGCATCACAATAGCTCTTATAATCAAAATAGGATGGGGCAAGGCAAGCAGCGAACGAATGCTCGTTTTCCCTCACGGAAGTAAATATATAGTAAAGCATCTCATCCGCACCATTCCCGAATAATATCTGATTCGGACTGATTCCATGCCCGATATATTTTGCAAGGGACTGCTTCAACTCCTGTGTGATTGGATTGAAATACCTGTTTAAGGGAACACTCTTCAGTCTTTCAGAGACTTTATCACCGATTGCCTTCCAGGGATCCAGAGTACTCTCATTCAGGCACATCATTGTCTTTGTATGGGGTACGTTGATCACTACTGCCTTCTTATCCTTAAGATCCTTCCTGAAGAGATACATCTTAACCTCCTTGTTTTCATGTCTGAGAGAATGACTAACTGACACATGATTTTATGTCAATGAACTTTCCTTGTAATTTTTATATGACAAACACCATGGGTTAAGAGCATGCAATGTACTTGAAAGAAATTTTTTTAGCCTTTATTTTCAATGAGTTACGACAATTGTTAAAGATGTGGAACGCCACATGCATTAGTGTCACATAAGGAAATTATGAGGGGGAAAAGAAAATGTTAATTTCCAGACGTAAAGTTATTCTTCTTATCATTGTTAGTTTTATTGTTTCAGCTTTATTCGCTGATGCAACAGACCCAGTCGCTGCTAAGCGCAAGATTCTTGACCGCGGACTTCAATTCAATGAAGAAACATTCGTTTCCTGCGTACAAAATGGAAATACAGAACAAGTGAACCTATTTCTCTGCGCAGGAATGAATCCCAATGTAACAGATGCCAACGGTGTAACACCTTTGATATATGCAACCGAAAGCGGTAGTCTCGTAATCGTAAAGCTACTGCTTAGCAAAGGTGCAAATGTTAATCAGTGTGACCGCGATAATGGAAATGCCTTAATGATGGCTTGCTGGATGGGGAAAACAGAAATTGCCGACATCCTGATCAAGAAGGGAGCAGATGTGAACTCCCGAAACTCCGATGGTTGGACTCCACTCATGCTCGCAGCCTGGAATGGATACAACGATACGATCCGTATGCTCGTCTATCGTGGTGCTGATGTGAATTTACTCAATAAGGATGGTGATTCAGCCTGGTGGCTGGCAGCCTCCCAAAAACATGATTATACCGCAGCCCTTTTAATTGTGAAAGGGTCTGAAAGGTAATATAGTAGGTCTCCTCCTGATCCTCCATGTCGTGTAGCGAAAATAGGATTTTCTGAAGTAAGGCTTCAGTGTCGACTCAGTATCCCCTTGCTGAGTTCGGATTGAGGTTCTAAGAAAATCCTATTTTCTTTTTTTTATTCTTGCTTATCTTACTATAATTGCATAAATTGAATAATGGAAAGTAAATCTGATCATCGTTAAAAAAGGGGATTTCAAGATGAGCGATAGAATTTTTAAAAATCTCCGAGGAATTCAGCAGGGAATGCTCAAGATTTTAGGCGAAGTGACTTCTCTTACCAATCACCCTGTTCACATGGATGAAGGCATGGACGAAATCTGGCACCCTCATTGTGATATCTATGAAACGAATGATGAATACAGGATCATCGTAGAACTTGCTGGTGTTGGTAAAAACACGATCAATATTACTGCTACGAATGACTATCTGCGAATTTCAGGAACACGGTCAATTCCCACACCCAATTGCAGCATCTGCTATCACAACATGGAAATCGAGACAGGACAATATGAACGCCTGATTCCCATGCCGGCAACTCCCATTGAAAGTGAAAGCCCGAAAGTGACATATGAAAATGGCATGTTGATCATTGTTTATAAAATCAAACCCATCGTTGAAAAGATCATTCACATCGATTAGTGCTGCTTTGAATCGTCATGGTTCATAGAAATCGGTAGGAGTATGTTCAAAAGGGTACATCAAACCCTTTTGGTATTCCCATGATTCTATCACATCCTCATCATAGATCGATTTGGCATTATCAAAAATGATGGGAAACTCAAACCCTCCAGTCCTGTATACATGGAAATATTCATCGATTGTCTTCGGATAAAAATTGATATAATCCTGTAGAGACCTCTTTCTACTGACATTGAGCATACTTGCCTTTTTCCCTGCTTCATCAATCAGCATATTCAATGTTTTTCCATTCTCCATATCATACTGGATCATGTATTTCATCTTGCAAAGGTTGAGGGAGTGCTCAAATTGATTACTCGAATTCAGTGTATCCTGAGAGATTGTCACCTGTGTTGAGTGTTCAATTGCATCTGCAGAAACTTTCTGCGACAGCATGATAAGAAAAAGCAGAGATAACAGAAAAGAGAAATACTTCATCCATCCTCCCTTGCTATTGGAAATTATAACACTCTACAGTGGGGAGTCAACAGAAAATAGCAGAATGAATGGAAATATCTTAAATATTTGAAAGCATGTTCAAATAGGCTTCCATGATCTGTCTTCCAACCATCACATGCAGCAAGCATGCTCCGATAATAAAGGGACCGAAGGGAAATACCTTGCTCTTATCCTTCTGGATGAATGGGATGACAATGATTGCCAGAACAGCAGAAAGCACAATTACAAAAAGCGCATCAGGAAATCCGAAGAAGGTTCCAATCGCTGTGATGAGTTTCACATCTCCCCCGCCCATGCCTTCCTTCTTTCTCAGGAAATAATAGGCAAGCCCGAGTAAAAAGAAAAACAGAAAACAAACCAGTCCCCCAATTAATGAATGCATGAGATCGACATCCATATTGGGAAGGAGGGAAAAAAGCAAACCAATCACAATCAGTGGCAGGCTGATCACATCAGGTATGATCTGATGAAATACATCGATAAAGAAAATACAGATTCCCATCCCGAAGAATACGAGATACTTCAACACAACCAACCATCCCAAGTCGTGCAGACTGAAAAAGACTGCGAAAAACACAAGGGGAGTGATGAGTTCGACGATAAAGTAATGCCAGTGTATCTTTGCTCCGCAGTATTTGCATTTCCCACGCAGAAGAAGATAACTGAGAATAGGGACGTTCAACCAGAAGGGAATATGCTGATTACATTGCGGACAATGCGAAGATGGAAAAACGATGGATTCTTTTCTAGGTACACGATATATGATGACATTGAAGAAACTGCCGAAAGCTGCACCCAGGATAACGATTAAAACGATTACTACTAACTCGAGACCCAAAGACTAACGCCTCCAGTCAAAATAATCATCATAGGAATTGTATGAATAAAGGGATCTCTGCTGATAATCAAATCGAATGGTGAAATTCTTGCTCGGTTGGTACATCAGCGAGAATTCAGGAAGAACCTTGCTTTGATTATCACCGTTCCCATCAAAACTCAGTTTGTTCTTCATGGTAGCACTTCCGAAATTCACGAAATTCAAGTTCATATTCATGCTGAGTTTTGGATTAAACTGGTATTGAAGATGATTCGTATAAACGGATTGATAAAAACTCTGCCCATTCGACATGGATGTGGAAAAGGATGCAGAATTGGACATATGCAGCTTATTGGGATTTAAAAGACTCCCCTGCCAATTCGAAATACTGAAGGGATTCGAAGGCTGGAAAGCACTTGTCTGCGCTTGGAGAAACACAAAACCACTTATCAGCAAACACAGGATCAGGAAACGTTTCATTTATTCCCCCTTGGAAATCTGTATACAAAGCTTAAGACAAAACATGTCTGGTTTTCCTGTATAGAATCTGATGAATAATCACATTTATTGATACATCATTACTTTTTTACATTCAATATGAAGAAGATATCCTTGTCAAGAAATCTATCAAGCATGCTTATTTAACTTGTTTTATATGATGACATTATCATGAGACAACCTAATCTGAAACCTCGTATTACTTTCATCCATCCATAGCCAAAACGGAAACAATAATCGGCAAGGATGGTAAAACAAAAGATCAGTCACCGTACTTGATGACTGATCTTTTTGAGTATTTATGTCAGTGGATTTATGACAAACCACCGATAATGTGACATATCTTTATGGCAAATAGAGCGCTTCTCCATGTGTGTCTAATTCTGCTCTAATCAAGTCTGCAAGCCTCTTTACGCCATCCCATATCTGTTCATGGGATGAAAAGGAGAAGTTCAAACGCAGGGTATTGAACTGTTCCTGTCCTTCTGCAAAGAACTTGCTGCCCGGAATAAAGGAAACCTTTTCCAACGCAGCTTTATTGAAAAGATGGTCTGCATTGATCATACCGGGTAAGGTCAGCCATATGAAGATACCACCGTCCGGTTTAGTCCATTTAACTCCTTCCGGCATATGCTTTTCAAGCGCATCCAGCATGGTTTTAAGATAGGGACGATAAAACTCGGCGATGGATTCCAGATGCGCCTTTAATTTACCGGAAAGAAGATAGTGAGCAATGACTCTGGAAGTCACTCCATCCGGACTTAGCGTTACCTTCTGCTGCCAATTGCACATCTGGGTAATGATCTCATCCTGTCCGAGGACGTAGGCGCAGCGAAGTCCAGGACCAAGAATCTTCGAGAAGGATTTTACATGAGTGACTAAATGCTTTTGTGTTTCACTATCCTGTGCCAGCCTGTGAATCGTGGGAATCCGTGTACCCCGGTATCTCATTTCATTATAGGGATTATCTTCCAGGATTGGGATCACATGTCTTTCTGCGATTTCCAGCAGTTTCATTCTTTTTTCAAGACTCATGGTCACGCCGGACGGATTCTGGAAATCCGGGATGGTATAGAGAAACTTGATACGCTTGTTTTCAGCTTTCAGCCTGAAAATTGTCTCTTCGAGCATATTCATGTCGATACCGTCATCATCGACATCAAGACCAACGAGTTCCACTCCGAAGGCATCGAAGCTCACAAGTGAACCGAGAAAACTCGGTGCTTCGTGAAGGACTACATCGCCTTCTTCGAGAAAGCATTTTGAAAAATAGTAAATCGCATTCGTAGAACCAACAGTGATGAGCATCTCATCATCGGAGAGATTCGGGTAACCTTCGGTTTCCCTGATTGCCTTCTTGAGAAGGGCATCGCCTTCACTGGGTCCGTATTGAAGAACATCATTCCCTTCTTCGGCAACGACTTTGCGGTAAATTTCTGCAAGGTCATCCTTGGGGAAAGTCTTTGGAGAGGGGAAGCCTCCCGCAAATGAGATCAGTCCCGGAATGCCCTTCGTGGATGCCACCAGTTCACGAATCAGGGAGGTCTTCATGGTAAGGGTATGGTGTGTGAATAATTTGCTGAAATCCATGATTTTTCCTTTTTTTTTATTTTTTTACTGGTGGCAGTATAATTTGTGATTCAACTTCGTCAAATAATTTGATAAAAGAAAGAGGCTGTCTTTCGACAGCCTCTTTTTATTGCAGTTTCATTATGGTGTTGTTGTTGGCGGGGTAAAGACCCTTGTCATCGCTTCCCTATCCAGCATCATGAGACCTGAATACTCTTTCCCGAGACTCTTGAGGGTCACTCTCATCTTATCCGTATTCTGCTCTTCTTCCACTTGTTCATCCACATACCATTGCAGCATGCTCTGAGTTGCCTGGTCATTTTCCTTGATGGCAAGCGCCATCAGGTCATTGATCGATTTTGTGATATATTGCTCATGCTCGTATGCCAAAGTGAATATCTGGAGAGGTGAATCAAACTTCACCTGTGGGGCTGCCAGTGCTTTCAGTTCAACAGTGCCACCGCGACTGAGAATGTAGTGAAAGAATTTCATGGAATGGAATTTCTCTTCCATCTGCTGAATATTCATCCAATGCGCAAAGCCATCGAGGTTTTGTGATGTGAACCAAGCTTCCATTGAAAGATATAGATATTCGGAATATGTTTCCCGATTAATCTGCTCATTCAATGCATTCTGTATTTTCTTCGAGATCATTTTTCCTCCTTGATTCTCTTGATATTATCCTGGACCTTCTGGGTGATCTCTTTCAGTTCATCTTCAGAAGGTATGTATTTATATTTGATTTGATCCATCAGTTCAAATCCGCATTTTGACAGACTTTCCTGTACAATATCCACACTCTGACCACTCCATCCATAGGAACCGAAAGCCAAACCGACTCTTCCCTTGGGAGCCAGTCCCACCATGTAGGCGAGGAATGCTGCCACTGTGGGAAGGATGGAACTGTTCAACGTTGGACTTCCGACACAGATATATTTGGCTGTCAGTGCCATAGACATGATGTCGGAGATATGATTCTTCTGGAGATTGTACATGATGGTGGTGATTCCCTGGCTTTCGAAGGCATCCTGTATGGCATATGCCATCTTGGCTGTTGATTTCCACATGGTATCATAAATGATGAGTGCCAGCTTGTCATTGGCATCGTTCTTGGACCAATGTACATACTGTTCAATGATCTCAGGAATATGGGAACGCCACATCAATCCATGGCTCGTGGCTATGATCTCGATATCAAGGGGAGCAGCAGCTTCCAATACCTTCTGCACCTGTTTCCCGTAGGGCATTACAATATTGGCATAGTATTTCTTTGCTTCTTCGATGGCAATGTTGATGGGAAATTCGTCGTCAAATCTCTGAGTAGAGGCAATGTGCTGTCCAAAAGCATCATTGGAGAACAGTATCTTCTCTTCCACACAATAAGAAAGCATGTTGTCAGGCCAGTGCACCATGGGTGCCAGGAGAAACTGGATGGTTCTCTTCCCGAGGCTGATCTTGTCCCCGGTCTGGACAACCTGCATATCCCAATCCTTCCTGTAATGTGCACGCAAACCTTTCTCACCGTTGGGTGATGTGAAGACCTTTGCGTTGGGACAATACTCCATGATCATGGGCAATGAACCTGAGTGGTCCATTTCCACGTGGTTGGATATTATGTAATCAATTTTGGAAGGATCCACAATTGCCTTGATCCTGTTCAGCATCTCATCAAAGAGATAATACTTCACCGTATCGATGAGAGTGATCTTCTCATCGATGATGAGATAGGCATTATATGTGGAACCGCGCTGGGTCACATAGCCATGAAATTCACGTAAATCCCAGTCAATTCCGCCAACCCAATAGATACCTTTCTTTAATTCTACAGGTTTCATTTTCACTCCATTATTCTTTATTTGATATGATAACTTGTTTCCTACCTTTGGCAAACAGGACAAAAGTATGTTGACCTGCCCGCTATCCTGACAATCCTTAGAGTATGCCCCTTGGGGCATTCCTTCTTCTGATAGACCCGCAGGAAGTTCTGAAATTCACCCGTTTTCTCGTCCACACGGCGAAAATCTGAAACGCTTGTCCCATTCATGCTGATTGCTTCCTGCATCACTTCACGTGTTTGCACGACTATTTTATCTAATACCTTCTGTGAAAGTTTCTTCCCGGGAGTGAGAGGACTCACTCCGCTTCGGTATAATATCTCACAGGCATAGATATTGCCCAGTCCGGCAATGACCTCCTGCTGGAGCATCAGGCTCTTTACAGGGGCATTCCGATTTCCCCATTTTTCCTTTAAATATTCCGATGTCAAAAGATATGACAACGGTTCAACACCTAATTTCTCGATATCCGGTATGGAATCTCCCTGCCTGAATATCTTGATCTTGCCAAAGGTCCTGGTATCATCAAAGCAAAGCTTGTTATTCCCTTTCAGATGGAAAGTGGCACGCACATGTGTCCCCGTGATGCTGCACAAGCCGTCGAAGACCAGCTTACCCGTCATGCGCAGGTGCACGAGTATGACAAAACCTGCATCAGTATTGATGACGATGTATTTCCCTCTGCGGTCGATCGAGAGTATCCTGCCTAAGGAAGGAAGAGATTTTATCTTCGTGTGATTCGTCACAGTTGTTGGATAATGGGATTCTATCTTCTCGATCTCACGATTCAGGATGCAATCCCTTAATCCCCTTACGACGGTTTCAACTTCAGGCAGTTCAGGCATTATTCCGTCCAGTTTTCCACGTATTCATTGATCCAGTGCGCCGCTTCACAGCCATCACCGACAGCGGTAGCCACCTGCCTGACTTCTTTCACCTCGACATCACCGGCGGCATAAACACCTTCCACGTTTGTCCTGTGATGAGCATCGGTGACCAGAAACTCACCCTTGAGATCCAGGATATCCTTGAACAAGGCTGTATTCGGTTTTTCACCGATAAAGATAAAGAGCCCGTCCACCCTCAATTCCGATTTTTCCGATGTGTTCACGTCTTCCAGGATAAGCTTTCTTTCTTCCGCATTGGAAAAATCCAAACCAGTCACTTGTTTATTCATCTGTATCTTGATTTTGGGATTTGCTTTCGCTTTTTCTATCAGTAAAGGTTCTGCAGTGAACTTGTCACGTCTGTGAATGATCGTCAGTTCCCTTGCATAGCGTGCAAGGAAAAGGGATTCCTGAAGAGCTGAGTTCCCACCTCCGACGACTGCAAGCAGTTTATCAGGATAGAATGGTCCGTCGCAAGTGGCACAATAGGAGACACCCCTGCCATGATATTCGTCTTCCCCCGGCAGTCCAAGCTTGCGGGGAGAGGCTCCGGTGGTGATGAGAATCGCTTTCGCCTTATATACATCATGATCTGTACGGACTTCCTTCACTTTCTTCGAGAAATCCACGGAAGTCACACCTTCTCTCACGATTTGCAAGCCAAAGTTCTTCGCCTGGGTTTCCATATCTGCTGCGAGCTTTGAACCCAATACAGGCTGGGGAAATCCGGGGTAATTCTCCACCCATTCGGTAGTAGCGAGTTGTCCACCGCTCGTGATTGCCTTTTCGATCATCAAGGTTTTTAGTTTGTACCTGGCAAGATACAGTCCGGCAGTCAATCCAGCCGGTCCACCGCCTATGATGATCGCATCATAGAGTTCTTCCTTCTGGACAGGAACGCTGAATGACAACGAGAAATTCAACGGATCAGACATTCAGTGCTTCCTTGATCTTGTCGACCAGCATGTCTTCCGGTGCAGCACCATCCAGAAAGATCTTCTCATTGATAACGGTTCGCGGTACACCTTCCACATGGTATTTATTGGCGACAGTCGGGAATTCAGATATCTCGATCATATCGGCAAGAACCTTGTCTGAATAATACGCCATCTGATGCGCAATAACAACCATACCCGGGCAGAATGGACAGGTGGGAGTTGTGATGACCTCAATATGCACAGGCTTCTGTAAAGTATCGAGAAAAGCCTTTGTCTCCGGTTTCAGCATCAGTTCTCCTCTCGAAACAAGCAGCATGGCAGCCATGAGAGATGTGAATTCATATCCTGCCGGTATCCCAAAGAAACGAATCCCATAATCCTTTTCACCCTTGATGATAATGGCTGGCAATTTCTCTATCTTGAGTGTATCAGCATGTTGATTCTCTGATTCCAGTTCATGGAGATTAATCGTGATTTTGGTCGTCAGTTCTGCAATTTCGCTCAATAGCTGGTGTGTATCCTTGCACAAGCCGCATTCGATCTGCAATGTATAGAGGTCGAGAGTAATCGGTTTGTCTAAAGTATCCAGTACCTTCTTTACTTCTTCTCGAGTTTGGTCATTTAGTAGTGGCATGTTTCCTCCATTTCCGGGCTAATCCCTTTTTTATTCAATATAACCTGATAGAGGCTGGCAGGCAACCTTTAAACCTTACGTAATTTGGCAACGAGAGACAGTAGGAAAAGGGCAAACAAAGTGAGGACAATGCTCGAACCGGTTGGTATATCCAGCCAATAGGACGCTCCGAAACCGACCAAGGCAGATAGAATGGAATAGGAAAAGCTCATAAGGATGGCTTTGCGAAGATTCTTTGTCAGGTTGAAGGCAATCATACCCGGTAGAACCAGTTCTGCCGTGATGAGTATGACTCCAATCACTTTAACGGCAACCACAATATTCAATGCGATTAATATCAGGAAAGCGTAATATACGACATCTACGGGTATCCTGAATACACGCGCAATGGATTGGTTATATGTCATATAGAATAGTTCCTTGAACAGCAGGACAATAAACAGCACATTCACAATCAGCAATATTCCCATATGAATGATGTCCGCCTGTGTAATCAGCAGGACATTACCGAACAGGTAACTGGAGAGATCAATTGTATAATCCTTCTTCAGGGAGATGAGAAGTATTCCCAACGCCATGGACACGGAAAGAAACACCGTTGTGATATTTGTCTCTTCCAAATTGTAGTGACGGGAAATGTATCCGATGATCACTGCCACAGCCACAACGAAGCATATAGCAGTCAAATCCATGTGCCAGCCAACAAACAGAGCAAGTGCAATTCCCGCAAAGGAAACATGCGAGAGCGCTTCTCCCATATAAGATATGCGCTTCAGTGAAATGAAGGGTGACAGTATGGCGGTTGCCAGGGAAGCGAGAATTGCCCCCAGGAATGCCTTTGCAAGGAAACCTACCTGAAATATTGAAAATACCTGCATATCAGTACCCCTTCTCTATCAGGTGCACTGAATCGCCAAATGTCCTGTGAAGTATCTCTGAATTTACGAGTTCTGTCTTCGTATGACAGTGCAAAGTACGATTCAGGCAGATCAGGAACTGACAGTAGTTGCTTAGCATGTTGATATCATGGGACACAGTGATAATGGTCTTCCCCTGCTTATGAAGAGTGGAGAGCAGTTCGAAGAACCCGGTTACACCCTCCCGATCCACACTGGCTTCCGGTTCATCGAGAAAGAGATAATCAGAGCCTGTGACCAATGCCCTGGCAAGCAGCACGCGCTGGAACTCGCCACCGGATAAGGTTCCGATGTAATTATTCCGTACATGAAGTACACCGACTTCATCGAGTGATTTCTCCGCAAGTTTGTAATCCTGCTTGGTAAACCTGCTGAATGCACCCTTGATTCCCGCCAATCCCATCAGTGTGATATCGATGGCTCTGGCAGGAAAATTCGGATCAAATTCCTCGTGCTGCGGCAAGTAACCTATGATATTCTGTTTCAGCCATTGTCGGTTCGAGATGCCTTCGATCCTGACTTCACCTTCATAATCGGTAATCAGATTGAGGATGATCTTCAGGAGGGTTGATTTCCCCGCTCCATTGGGTCCAATGATGGCGACAAATTCACCTTTTGGAATCTGTAATTGTATATCTTCCAGAATGTATTTGTTCTTCCTTTTGTACTGAAGATTCAAAATCTCTATCATGAACAAAGCCTCATTTAAAATCCCTTTTTCAGCAAATCCCAATTCTTCAATAAGAATTCGCTGATGGTCTTGACATTCAATGTCGTTCCGATGGGATCATATTTCAGTACAGAAAGACCATATTCCTTTGCAATGACTTCCGCACTCTTGGGGTTGAATTCAGGTTCTATGAAAATGGTATGGACCTTATATTGCCTGATCTTTTCTCCCAAGTCTGCCAATTCACGAGGCGATGGTTCTTTGCCTGGTGACGATTCCACCGCTCCGACCAGCTCTATATTGTACTTCTCATTGAAATACTTGAATGAATCATGGAATGTGATGATACCCACGACACCATATTTTGAACGCTCCGTTTCGATCTTCGAACTGGCTGCAGCAACTTCCTTCTTCAATTGCTCGAGATTCTTCCTGAATTCAGGTGAATTTTGAGGGGACAATTCCTCCAGTTTCAGTTCAATACCCTGGGCGATCAGGACAATCATATCCGGGTTCGTCCAGATATGGGGATTGAAGCCGGCATGTTCATCGACGTCCTGGGTCAGCATCATTTCAGGAACAAAATCCGATACAAAGAGAGTCTTCCCGCCCAATTCAGTCAGGAAAGAGACCATATTCGCTTCAAGACTAAGCCCATTGGCTATCACCAAATCCGCATCATAGAATTGCTTCACTTCCCTCGGGGTAGGTGAATAGGTATGAGGTGACGCATTTGCAGGAATGAAGGTTGTTACTGTTGCTTTATCGCCAACAATCTGTTGGGTGATCAATTTGTATGGTAAAATAGTACAGATGATCTTAAGCTTCGCGTTATTGACAGGTTGCGGCTTGGGCTTGGAACAACCGCTGAAGATAAGTACCAGTATAAGTAAAAATAAGAAAGTTAAGCGCCAAAATCTCATAATCACCCCATGTCATCTATTGAAAGACTGTTTTGTCGTTGGTTTTGATTACCCCTTAGGATTGGATTCAGTGTCAAGACATTTCATGAAGCCAGCTTCACAGAAGCGCCGCATAACATGCGGTGGACAATTCGCATAAGGAATGTCCAGTCCTAAAATAGTTTACGTTTTTATGAAGCAGAAGCGGCGACTTG
>DAONDQ010000019.1:0-31999 GCA_035402645.1 Candidatus Cloacimonadota bacterium
AGGTGAGGAAATTCAAATGCAGGATGATCCGGGAAGCATTTTGATTATAGACAATGGTGATATCTCAGTTTGGCTGGGTGATACTAAAGTTGACTACATCCATTCCGGAGAAAGTTGGGGCGAGGAATCATTTCTATCAATCAACTATCTGTTCACTTCACTCAAAGCGGAATCAGATGCTATCATCAAACACTTCAGCAGAAAGAAGATCATTGATTTTCTGACTTACAAGGAAGAATCTCTAACGAAGAGATTTACCATAAATCTGATGACCATTCTCTATTTAAAATGGAAAAGATCATTGATCAAAATCAGTTCTTTCAATGGATACGAAAATAACGAATAAATGAGGTAGTAACATGGGACTTTCTTTTCGCAACGAACTCGAGAAATATCAGAACCTGAATTTGCCTGGAATTGAATTGTGTCAGAAACTTGATATTTTGATCGAGAAAAATCCTGCATGGCAGGAAGAAGCTTTACAGCATTTATTCATGCTTCTGCATTATATGGAAGAAATTGATGCATCAGACATAGATTTTGGAGCACCAGGAGCTCAATCCAAGATATGGTACCGAGTTTACGGAAGGAAAATGCCTTTTCCTCAAGTCGATACATATTCAGAAATAGAAACCACTTTTCTAATACTGAGTTATCTAAGCAGAACACAAAAAGAATTCTTCTATACACATAAAAATATAGACTTTTCATTAAACATCGCGTTTGAACATGGAGAAAAACAATCTCGTTTTCGTGGTGATGTATATCTGGAAAGACGTTTTACAGCAGTGAATTTTAGAAGAATCAATCCCAAGATATTCGAACTCGAATATCTTGGTTTTCCAAAGCCAATCTTAGATAGAATGGATTTGAATTATGAAAAATCAGGTCTGATTTTGGTCACAGGAATCACAGGTTCGGGGAAGAGTACGACTCTTGATGTGATCATTGATATGAATAACCAGAGAAGTCAGGCTCATATTATCATTATTGGACACCCGATCGAATATATCCATGAATCGAAAAAAGCATTATGCAGGCATAGAGAAGTCGGCGTCGATGTACCTTCATTTGCACAGGGAGCAATCGATTCTCTACGTCAAGACCCAGATATCATCGTTGTTGGGGAAATGAGAGATCCCAAAACGATTGCAACGGTTTTGGAAATAACGGATAGCGGTCATAAATCCTTTTCAACTCTACACACCAGTTCTGCAATCGATAGTATTCACCGTATCGTAGCGGAATTCCCAGCAGAAGAACAGGAACGTGTTCGCAATCGTTTGGCAGATTTATTGAGTGTAATCATATCTCAAAAATTAGTTCCCACACGTGATGGAAAACGTATCATGGCAAAAGAAATATTATCAGTTGATGCTTCTGTTTCAGCAGCGATTAGAAATAAAAACATCGGTGAAATATATCAAATGATGTCCGAAGGGAAAAAAGCAGGAATGATCACGCTTGAGCAGGATTTGCTCAACCTCTATAAACAAGGAATAATCACGGCTGAAACAGCCATGGGTTATGCAAACAATAAGAGAAGAATGATGCAGTTGCTATCTGCGTAGAAAAAAAAACTTGCCTAATTTGACCATATTGCTTAAAAAGATATAAGCAAATGGAGTTACATTAGGAAGGATCGAATATGAAATATCGTGATAAAGTCATTTTCGGTATCTTTGAAGACAACCCCAGTTTCAAAATCGTTCAGATGCGATGGTATAACGGTACCGCTATGCTCGTCGATCTGAGGAAGACGATGCTGGAGAAGTCTTTCTACGCAGACAGAACGGGTCAGGAACCAGAGTCACTCGAAAGTGATACTGAAATTCAATTATCAGATGTCCTGAAATTTGACGATACCACATCTGCTAATGAATCTGAACCGGTATTGAATGATACCCAAGTCGTCTCACCGGAAACAAAGCTTTTGGATTATTTCCCTTTGGATCAGGGCAGGATTGCTCTAAATGCCAATGATGAGAGACTCACATCGTATCCGCTTAATGTTTCAGCAAATTCCAAAAGTCTTATTCGGCTGATTAACAAAGAAATCCTTAAGCCAGAAGATATTAAGAACAAACAAACCGTTTTTGGTGTCATTCCACAAATTGGTGATATCTGTACTGTCATTGTCCATCGTGGGATTAATAATCTATTTGATTATTTATGGCGATATAATCGAACACATACAAATAAGAGATTTTTTTACACATTAGTAGATCCCAACGACATATCGTTAGTGAATATCCTGAATATTAACTACGATTTTCCTCAAGATTCCAACATCCTGATTCTGTATTTAGGATATGAATATAAAAAGGGTATCCTTGTTCGCAATGGGGCTTTCATCAAGTCATTCCCAATTCAAACAGCAAGTAATCTGTTTACGAATAGAGACGAGATATATTCAAAATTAATGTTGGAACAAGATGAAGCTCAATTACCTGATCCACAATTCATCATTCTGGCTGGTGAAAATAGTAAGAACGATGATGTGACATATT
Source organism: Candidatus Cloacimonadota bacterium (assembly GCA_035402645.1). GTDB lineage: Bacteria > Cloacimonadota > Cloacimonadia > Cloacimonadales > DAONDQ01 > DAONDQ01. The sequence continues at coordinate 2,511 of DAONDQ010000019.1, forward strand.
TCCAGAATAAATTCCCCAAATCTGAAGTTTCAAGAATATTCTTCAAAAACATGTTAGTTGGTGAAGATGCTCCGGAATCAATCACTGAGGAAGATCTTGCTGAATATGCAATTCCAATAGCGTTAGCATGGAAAACAATGGATTCGGGGAATAAGAAATTCATAAATACTAATTTCCTTCAAAAGAAAATCATAGAAGGACAAAAGATATTCAAGCTTGCATGGCATGGGTTTTTAATCTTATGCTTATTATTCATCTATACAGCATATAGCACGAAGAATTTCCTTGTTGTCAGATCAGATCTTGTTCATCAAAAGAAGTCAAATGTGATGCTTGAAAGTGAATACAGGTCATATAAGAATAAAGTTGAAAGTAATATGGCTGGTATGATGAATGTCGCTTCCTTACAGGGGCAGCAGCAAAAAGTTCTTGAACTGATGAAAGGTAAAAATGAATGGGGTTATATTTTAAAGCAGCTTGCAATTTCTGCAGACAGCCATCCCATGACTTGGATCATCAATCTGAAAAGTGAAAAGGAATCTTTTACGGTAATTGGCAAAACAACCAAAAGAGATAACGTCCTCGCTTTCTCACAACTATTCCCTGATGGTAAGATATTAAAAGTTACGAATGAGAAAATCGGTAAATACAGTGTGTGGAATTTTGAAATGTCTTTTTCTTATCCTCAAATGGAAACAGTACTAAAGGAACAGATTGGCAAGACTGAAACAAATCAATCTGTAACAAGTAATAATCCAAAGCCGGTAAGTCGAACTCAAACAGTAACTTCTGCTAATTCCCAGCAAAGCGTAAAGAAGGTTTCAACTGCTGTCGAAAAAGCGAATGACTCGAAGAATAAGATTCAAAAACCTGTTTCTGTTACCCCTAAAACACCACAGGAAAATCGGAAAACAACCACTTCGAATTCGTTACAAAAGACGAATACACCTTCAACTTCCAAAACTCAATTGAGCAGTCGGAAGACTTCTACGAAGGAACCAGTTGACCAGGGTTCTGCAGATTATGAGAAATTGCGCGCTATCTATGATAGCGATAATAATGAAGAAGTCCTGGCTAAGGCAAGGCAATTCATTCAGAAATATCCGAATCACCCATATGCATACTACAGCAAGTATATGATGGGCGAAAGTATGTTCATGTTAAAAGATTTCCGAGGGGCAATCAAGGTGTTTGATCAGGTTATTGCCGAGAATAAGAAGAAAACCCCTGATGCCTACTACATGAAAGGATCGTGCTATTTAGCCATGAATGATACTCTGAAGGCAAAGGAGAATTTCAGATACGTTTTGGATAATTATCCGCAATCGGATGTTGCTAAGAAAGCCAGAAAGAAATTGGAGGTGTTACCATGAGATTTATGAGTAATACGCTCCGGAATACAATTGTATTGCTGTTCCTTCTGATACTTTTGTTTGTTGTGAGTTTTACAACACAGATGAGGATGAAGAAGACATCTGATAAACTGCATAAGAAAAATGAAAGAATGATTGTCCAGGTAGATAGCCTCAAAAATTATCTTCTCCATATGCCTACTCCGGACACTCAGGCTCAGGAATTGCAGAAATTGCTGACTTCCGATAAACTCATCATGCGGCAAGACACTTCACCAATCACATTCCAGTATTTGTTGAAGATATGTAAGTTTATAGGGACGGATGTGATTTTTGATTTCAGTTATTCACGTACAGGCAATGATAAGCTTGCACCTTACAATGAGTATATTGTCACAGGTCATTCGCCATTCAAGGATATGTATAAACTGGTAAATCAGTTAGAGCAGCAGCGGGCTTTGTATACTGTTGAAAATCTTGCAATTCTTTCCGACAATGTTGAGAGAAGTGATTCTGTCAATTTTACCCTCGTCTTCGATTCATATTATGATTCTTTAGGTACAGATGCTGAACTGATTCAAATGAAAGGCATAGGATCCCAAGCGGTGTCGCCAAATCTTTTTAAGATGAAGCTGTATATTCCTGGTGCTGAGAATCCCCAGAATCGCTCAGCGCTGATTGATATTTATAAGGCAAGATTAATCGGTATGACAGCCAATCGTGTATTCATGAAGGATCCGAGTGGCATCATTCGGATACTGTCTCCTGGAGATAAAGTCAAAAATGGTTGGTTATCAAGCATCGATAATAAGAATGAAACCGTAAAATTCAAGATCAACACAACAGGTGTTGCTGAAGATATCACTCTGTCTATAAAAAAGGAAATCCAATGAAAAAATTCCTATTTATAATCCTGGTTTTTACATTGTGTCTGCCAATATCCTTGGCAGCGATCAGTGACACAGCGCAAGTTGTACAGGAAGAAACCGTCACGCTTTCTGAAGATATGCCTCTGAACAATGCGTTGCAGGCGATTGAATTGTTATCAGTCAAGTATACTGGTAAAAAACTTCTCAATTTGAGCAACAGCAATGAACCCATTGGAATTCCAATACATCAGCTATCTTGGAGACAAGCGTTGGATATGATTGCGCTAAGACTTGGTTTTGTAGTTGATGAACAAAACGGGGTAGTGATTCTGAAGACCCCCGAAATTGCTGAGAGAAAGATCGGTGACGTAACCTTAGATACACAGCAGGTGCGAATCAGTTCAATTGCTTTCATTGCAGATAAGTCATTTCTGAATTCACTCGGTATTAACTGGAGCACAATTCTTAATGGGAAAGTCGATGCCAATATTAATTTCAGTGGTGCAAATGCCGTGCCATCAGCGTTATTTAGCGGTGATTTATCAAAAACATGGAAGTTTGGAAAGCAACAACTCGATGTGAGTACGGTTTTGAAACTGATTGAATCTAATCAGAAAGGATCTGTAATAGCAAAACCTTCTTTGGTTGTTGCCTCTGGTAAAAAGGGGTATATACAAGTTGGACAGGACTTTTCTGTGAAACAAAAAGACGAAGCTGGAAACGTTACAGACAAATTCTATTCAACAGGTGTAATTTTAGATGTACTTCCGGAAATTATCAAGGATGACGGTAAGGAAGCAATTCATCTTTCTGCACGTGTGGAAAGAAGTTCTGCTGTTCCCGGTGACATCACCACGATCATAAATAAAAGTCAATCTACGACAGACCTTGTTATGTTCAATGGTGAAGAAACTGTGATCGGTGGTCTTTATGATACTGAAGATACGAAGGAGCGGGGAGGAATCCCAATTTTGAGGGATCTACCCTGGTGGGTTTTAGGGATCAAATATCTGACAGGATATGACAAGATCACGAAAACAGAAAAGGAATTAGTCATCATAATCAAAGCCGAGATTGTTGGCTCTGTAAAGGATCGCATGGCGGTCGGAAATACAATGAATCCTGAAAAGGAAAAAGTATATAAGTACATGGAAAACTATCAGCCGATACTTCCTATGAAATAAGTATTTTGAATTGAAAAATAACGCTGAGAAATGAGTTAAGTATCTGAGTAAAGGAAAACAGAATCAGTAGAGGGGAGTCAAAACGCTTTGAAAAAACAGTGGAGTATGGTATGAAATCAGTTATTGTTCTTCTTATCTTCATGATTACCGGTGGTATAGCATATGCCCAGTCATGTTCTGCTACTTGGGCATTAACTTCAAATGGTGATTGCGTAGGGGAAGGATCGATTACTGGCAATCCCGTTACACGTGCCAATCCTGTACCTGTTCCAACGATTTCCTACACATCTAATGGAGCCGGTTCAAATTCTTGGAACGTAGCAACCCTAACGACAGATCGTTATTATGAATATGTGCTGACTGCAATGTCAAACGTAACGATAACGAATCTATCCTTAGTCATGCAGGTTAATTACACGGGCATGCATGCATCCATTCGATATTCTACTGATAATTTCGCTTCTTATCCCACCCTACTGGATGATCTGGCTTTCGGAAGTTCCAATCCATATACTTATACTAATTCGTCACTTTCTGTAACATTAACAAGTGGACAAATTCTGAAAATCAGAGTATATGGCTGGAATGCGAATAATATCAATAGGATATTCTATAATCGTGATTTAGTGATTTATGGCAATAGAGAAACGACTGCCACCGACGATTTTCGCACAATTGCCCTAGGCAACTGGGACCAAACATCGATTTGGCAATCATCGCTGGATGGTATGAACTGGGTCAATTCATCCCTGATACCAAATGCTACTTCTAATATTATCACAATCGCGCATTCTGTAACGATTACAACCCCAACTTCCTGTGGAAATTTGAATTTCGCGGGTGGTTCCATTAATCTTGGAAATAATAACCTGACCATAAATGGTACATTATCCGGATCACCCAGCTTTATCTACAGTGGCATTGGAATACCTTCGCAAACCGGGACCAATTCCAATATTACACTTATGATCATGAATCCATTGTCATTACCTGCAGTGATGAATTCTCTGACAATTAGACCTGGAAGCGGTAATTCGGTTATTTTACCCAACAATATCAATGTTGGATATTTAACTTTTACGAATGGATCCATAACTCTTGGTAATCATTCCATTATGATCAATTCAAATATCATCGGAGCATCATTATTTATTTATAATGGTTCTGGTGGATTATCAGGCACTGGTGCCTTGAACTCGAATATAGTTCTTGCGATGAATTCAGCCGCTCAGATTCCACCAGAAGTGAATGCCATAGATGTAAATCCGGGTACTGGAAATTCTGCTATGCTTCCAAATGATGTAACAACAACGATTCTCACATTCACAAGTGGGACATTATCTTTTAACAATCATTCTCTAACTCTTGCCGATACCGATTTTTCACTAACCGGTTCACAATCTGTTTCAGATATCTTCGTCGATCTTTATAATATTTCACATGTTTACGAAGGAAACCATAGTATTGAACATACCTGGGAAACGTCAGGGAATGTTAATGGTACAGTTGATCTGACATTTTCGTATCCAGCGAGTATGACCACTGCACCCAAGGTGGATGTATATCGTCGGAACCATTTGGATGGCGAATCTTTATGGACTCGGATAACAAGGTGCAACACAGTGAATCATGGTTCATACTACTCTGTTACAGTACATGGAATTGATACATTACAAAACACCAATGCAGTTGATTATGATTGGACAATTGCGGATATTGAGCAGACATTGCCCGTTGAGTTGGGTTCATTTGCTGCTACATTCACCACGGAAGGAAATATCACATTGTATTGGACAACATATTCGGAAACTGATGTTTTAGGCTACCACGTTTTCAGGAATACAGAGAACATTGTGAGTTCTGCAAATTGCCTGACTCAATCACTGATACCTGCGAATAATACTTCCTATACTCAGCATTATTCTTTTACTGATGATGAAGTCGGAACTGATCATGTGACATATTATTATTGGCTTCAATATACGGAGTTTTCAGGGCAGACAATCCTGAGCAGTCCAATTTCGATTGAGGTGAATCAGAGTGTCACTCCTTCTGTTCCTGCGCTGAGTACATCAATACAGAATGTATACCCCAACCCATTCGTCAATTCAGCAACAATTCAGTATGGTTTGAAAACGGACGACCAGGTTGAAATGAACATATTCAATATCAAGGGACAATTGGTTAAACGTCTGATTAATATAGGCAAAATTGCCGGAACGTATGATGTAAGATGGGACGGCAAAGACACAAATGGTAATGTCTGCAGTTCTGGAGTATACTACATTGAAATGCATACGGGCAGCAGTCATATGTTGCGCAAAATTTTGAAGTTATAACGTGAATAGTCATTGATGGAGGAGCTGAATTCCACAATGCGTCAGGTGTTAAAAAATAACTTGACATATATTAATGAATTGATTAATAATTGGTTTGTATAAGGGGATAATCGATAACTAAGATAAAGAGGTGCTTTATGAAAGGTTTACTGGTGTTTTTTGTTTTTATCATTTTGAGCATCGGTATTTTGTCAGCTCAAGAAAACTTCGTATCAGATGCATTTGCATATTGGAATCTTACTTGGAATGGCAACTGCAGTGATACTGAAGGGCCAATCTTTGGAACTCCAGTCGTTCGCGGGAATCCTGATCCTGTGCCAGCACTAACATACAGTGATGACCACGGTGTCGCTTCCAATGGATGGGATACAGCTACTCGTGATACTACTCGATATTATGAGTATACTCTCACATCCACTGCAGATATGACGATGGTTTGCTTCTATCTGACCATGGAAACCACAAATCCAAATATGCACGGTACAATTCACTATTCGTTTGATGGTTTTGCGAGTGATGATAGAATTATGCCGACACTTGATGATTACAGTTTTTCTGGTGCAAACCCATATCATTTTTATTGGGGTGCTCTTTATGCACGCCTTTGGAATGGCATGACCATCACAATCAGATCATATGCATGGGGCACAACGGATCCCAATGACATCTTCTATAATAAACTCCTTTACATGTGCGGTCATACATATGATAGTACGTTGCCTGTAGAACTTGCCACATTTACTGCTACCACACCCAACAACGGCAATGTTACCTTGAATTGGACAACACACTCAGAAACTGATGTTCTGGGTTATTCAGTATATAGAAACTCTGAGATTTTCTTTAATACAGCTACATGTCTTTCCCAATCTCAAGGGCTGATACCGGCATACAATGAATCCACAACTCATAACTACTCATTTATTGATAATGAAGTTGGGATTGACCCTGCCGTATATTACTACTGGCTGCAGTATACAGAATTTTCAGGCGCAACCGTTACAAATGGACCTATCCGCGTTGTTGTGAATAATGGCGATGTACCTTCAACACCTTCTGCTGAAACTTCTCTTCAGTCAGTCGGTCCAAATCCATTCCAGGGTAAGATCAACATTAAATATGGCTTAAAGAGAGGCGATATCGTAAGTTTGAATGTCTATAACATCAAGGGTCAGTTAGTGAAGAAACTTGTTCCCTCCGAATACAAGGATGCAAATGACTACACTGCGAACTGGGATGGAAGAGATTCACGCGGAAGCAGATGCTCTGCCGGTGTATATTACATCGAAATGCAGACTAGCTCTAATCATACAATTAAGAAGGTTGTAAAGATCGCAGATTGATTTAAATGATTAACAAAATCTAATACATGAAGGACCCCGTAAAAGCGGGGTCTTTTTTTATCGAAATGTATGATAACGAGCATGAATCCAATTCTTAATCTATAGAAATTTAATTATTCTTGATAACGAATGGTACATCATATATAAGTTGTTTTGAGCTTGCAAAGTTAACGTTATTCATTTTCTCTTAATTCCTTGACATTGGTACAAATGAAAGAAAGTTTGAATAAAAAAATATTATATGGAGGACTTTATGCCCATTACAAAACTTGATCAGTTGATTGATGCATGCAAAGCCAAACCCCGCAGGAAACTTGTTGCTGCCTATGCGAATGATTCTCATACAATATGTGCTGTCAGCAATGCAGTCGATATGGGTGTCATTGATGGTATCCTGATTGGTGACGAAAGCATGATCAAGCGTGTTTGTGAAGAAGAAAAAGTTGATTACAGGAAGTTTCAGATCATCCATGAAACCGTAGATACCGCCTGCGCAGCCAAAGCAGTCAAGATGATCAACGATAAGGGAGCTGACCTGTTAATGAAGGGTTTGCTTTCAACTGAGAAATATATGAAGGCAATCTTGAATAAGGAATGCGGTCTCATGAATCCTGGTGCAGTTTTGAGCCATATTGCCGTGATTGAAGTTCCAACCTATCATAAACTTCTTATCATCAGCGATGTAGCTGTTCTTCCCGCTCCTGAATTCAGCCAGAAAGTAGCTCAAATCAATTATCTCATTGCTGCTGCTAATGCTTTGGGTATAGATAATCCCAAAATTGGTCTCCTTTCTGCCTCTGAATCTGTTTCCACGAAGATCATGTCTTCCTACGAAGCAGCCGTTCTTTCCAAAATGAGTGATCGTGGACAATTCAAGAAAGCCATCATTGAAGGACCCGTTTCTTTCGACATAATGGTCGATAAGGAATCTGCCAAGATCAAGGGATTTGATAGCCCTATTGCAGGTGATGTGGATTGCATACTCTTCCCGAATATTGAATCCGGTCAGGTTTTTTACAAGGGAATGACCAAACTGTGCAATGCCGAACTCGCTGCCTATGTTGCCGGTGCACGCGTTCCGGCTGTTCTTTCCTCACGTGGAGACAGCACAAAGACGAAACTGTATTCCATTGCATTAGCATCATTAGTCTGCAAATAAATCATATACATCCCATATGGGTATAAAGAAGGATATATGAAGATTGCACTCGCTTCAGATCATGCCGGTTTTGCCTTGAAGGAAGCGATAAAACCGTTTGTGGCAAAACTTGCTGAAGTAATTGATTTTGGTACTCATTCTGAAGTATCCATGGATTATCCGGATACAGGTTTTGCTGCTGCGAAAGCAGTCAAAAATGGCGAATGTGATTATGGTATCCTGATTTGCGGATCAGGCATAGGAATGTCAATTGTCGCTAATAAAGTACCACATATTCGTGCGGCTTTATGTCATTGCACTGACTTTGCCCGTTTGGCAAGACAACATAATAATGCAAACATCATCTGCCTTCCCGGAAAATTCATTGCCCCCTGCTTGGCAGAGGACATGATCCGGATATTTCTTACCACTGAATTTGAAGGTGGAAGACATGAAAATAGAATCAACAAAATTAAGATATATGAGGAGAATCATTCATGAGTTACATCAAAGCGATAGATCCCGAGTTGTATGAATTCATGCAAAGTGAATTGAAAAGAGAGGTTGAGAATCTCGAGCTGATCGCATCGGAGAATTTCACTTCTCGTGCGGTACTGGAAGCCCAGGGCTCTGTATTGACGAATAAATATGCTGAAGGTTATCCCTACCGCTGGAGCAAGAAAACGGGAAAGATCAACTATGATCTCTATGGTCGTTATTATGGCGGTTGCAAGTATATTGACGAAGTCGAAAGACTCGCCATTGAAAGAGCCAAGGAACTCTTTGGCGCTGACCATGCCAATGTTCAGCCGCATTCCGGTTCTCAAGCCAATATGGCTGCTTATTTCGCGCTTGTTAAACCAGGTGATACTGTACTGTCCCTTGAGCTTGCACATGGTGGTCACTTGACACACGGGCATCCACTCAGCTTCTCAGGACAGCTTTATAATATCGTTCATTACGGCGTTGACCCTAAAACGGAACAATTCGACTATGATGTGATCAGAAAGCTCGCTCATGAACACAAACCGGCTATGATCCTGACTGGTGCAAGCGCATATCCCCGTACCATTGATTTCAAGAAATTCAGGGAAATAGCTGATGAAGTGGGTGCCAAGTTCATGGTGGATATGGCTCACATTGCAGGTTTAGTGGCTGCAGGTTTACATCCCAATCCCGTTCCTTATGCAGATGTAGTGACGACAACGACACACAAAACTCTTCGCGGTCCCCGTGCCGGTTTGATTCTGTGCAAAGAAGAATTTGCCCAGGCAATTGACCAGAAGGTATTTCCCGGTATCCAGGGTGGACCTTTGATGCATATCATTGCTGCCAAGGCTGTCGCACTAAAGGAAGCTTTATCACCTGAGTTCAAGGTGTACCAGAAGCAGGTGATCGCCAATGCAGCCAATTTGGCAAAGGCACTTGGTAATCAAGGTTTCAGGCTGGTGTCCGGAGGGACTGATACTCATCTTATGCTGGTCGATCTTGGTCCTGAAGAATCAGGTAGCCCATCCGGTAAGAAGATGGAAGAGACACTCGATATTGCCGGTATCACTGTGAATAAGAACACCGTGCCCTTTGATACCCGTTCTCCATTCGTGGCTTCTGGGATCCGCATCGGAACCCCTGCTGTGACGACCCGCGGTATGAAGGAACCTGAGATGGAAATGATAGCCGGTTTCATTAGACGTGCATTCGAAAATCATGAGAATGAAGAAGTTCTTGCTCAGATCAAGAAGGAAGTCCTTGAACTGACTGCCAAATTCCCTTTGTATGATGGAATGCTTAATGCATAACCATGTAATGAAGTAAAGGCGAATTTTATTGACACATAGGAGGTTGATAAAAATGATGTCATTCTTTACGAGGTTAATTTAGGAGAGATAAAATGAAACAAGGTATTCATCCAAAGTACGAAAAGGTTACAGTTAAGTGTGCCTGCGGTAATGAATTTGAAACAAGTTCAACCAAAGAAAAACTGAACGTTGATATATGCAGTCAGTGCCATCCATTCTACACCGGAAAGCAGAAGCTTCTGGATACAGCCGGTCGCGTGGAAAAATTCAATAAGAAATATAATCGCACTGAAAAATAGATATTCAACTCTTTGCACCACAATGCTGTCTTGGATTGTGGTGCATTTTTTATGCTATATAAAAGGATATTTATGAGCGAAAAGAAACAAATCTCTGTGGGAGGACAAGCCGTCATCGAAGGTGTCATGATGCGTGGTCCTGAACACTTGGCAACTGCCATCCGAAGAGCCGATAAATCAATCGAATTGAAGAAAGAACCATTTGTCAGCAAAACACAGACAGTCAAATGGATGGGCGTTCCAATCATCCGAGGCTTTGTCTCCCTCATTGAAATGATGATCATCGGTTTTAAGACACTTTCCTTTTCTGCTGAAAGGTATGAACTGGATTTGAAGGAAGAAGAAAAGAAGAAGAACGAAAATTATAAGGAAAAATCCAAGGCAAGGAATCAGGCGGAGTCCTTTGTTTCCTATGTTATTGCCTTTGGGTTGGCAATTCTCTTATTCGGGATCATTCCTTATAAGGCATCTCACCTTGTTCATTTGGATAAAAACAATTTTTATTTCAACCTCTTTGCCGGTTTGATCCGAATTATATTCTTTGTCCTCTATGTTTGGCTCATCAGCAAGCTGAAGGATGTATTTCGTGTATTCCAATACCATGGTGCTGAACATAAGAATGTGAATGCATACGAACATAATGCTGAACTGATCCCTTCCAAAATTCAGGCATTCACCACACTTCACCCGAGATGCGGAACAAGTTTCATGGTATTTGTGCTTCTTATTGCGATTCTCTTCTTTTCCATAGTGGATACCCTGGTCGCTGTCTTCATTCTTCACAGCACACCACATTGGTCATTACGCTTGGCGTATCATATTCTCTTAATACCTGTGGTATCTGGAATATCCTATGAAGTACTGAAATTATCCGGAAAGAATATCAATCACCCACTCGTGAAACTCATGGTGGTCCCCGGAATGGCTCTTCAAAGAATCACAACTCAGCAGCCCGATGATGAAATGGTCGAGGTTGGTTTGATTGCCATGAAGGCTGCCCTGGATATGGATATCTCTGAATATACGAATGTAACTGACCTCAGTGGTACTGAGACCCAATAATAACAAGGATTTGATAAGATCATGCTACCCATAGAAAAACTGAATGACCTTGAGACAGAATATGAACAATTAAAGGACAGTATGTCCGACCCAAATTTACTTTCCGATCAAAGGCGGTTCAGGGAAATCTCACGGCGTTTCAAGGAATTGTCCGATATATTCCACAGTTATGATCAGTATCGTTCCATTTCGAAGCAATTCACGGAATGTGAAGAGATGCTCAGGAAGGAATCTGACCCCGAAATGCAGGAAATGTTCTCCGAAGAAAAGGCAGAACTCTCTCAAAAGCTGGAAAATCTCGAAAAAGAACTGAATGATCTTCTCATCCCCTCCGATCCCAACGATTCCAAGAATGCGATTGTTGAGATACGTGCAGGAACAGGTGGAGAAGAAGCGGCTCTCTTTGCTGCGGAATTATTCAGGATGTATTCCTACTATGCGGAAAGAATGAAGTGGAAACTGAAAGTCATGGATATGAACGAAACTGGACTGGGTGGTTTCAAGGAAATCATTTTTCTGCTGTCTGGTGAGAACGTGTATGGAACCATGAGATTCGAAAGCGGAGTGCATCGAGTTCAACGTGTTCCTCAGACTGAAGCGGGGGGTAGGATCCATACTTCTGCTGTTTCAGTCGCTGTCCTACCGGAAGCGGATGAAGTAGATATTGAAATAAAGGACAATGAGATTCGTGTGGATGTGTTCCGTTCTTCCGGTAACGGTGGGCAAAGCGTAAATACCACAGACTCTGCAGTCCGCATCACTCATATTCCCACCGGGATAGTGGTGACCTGCCAGGATGAAAAGTCACAGTTGAAGAACAAGGAAAAGGCAATGAATGTACTCCGTTCGAGGCTCCTCGACATGGAGATTTCAAAACAGGAAGCAGCCATTGCCAGCAGCAGAAAAGCCCAGGTAGGCACAGGTGATCGTTCTGCTAAGATTAGAACATACAATTTCCCGCAATCAAGAGTCACAGATCATAGGATCAACTTGACAACATATAATATCGATGCAATGCTGCATGGTGAATTAGATGAATTCATCATGGCTTTGAAAACAGCGTATAGAGAGGAGAAGGTTAACTCTTAATGCTCAGTACATTGTTATTATTACTGATGCTCCTGATTTGCCTTAGTTTTTCTTTTTTCTTTTCCGGTATTGAAACAGGGATTGTTTCACTTGATAAACTGCGCCTCGAAAAGGAAGCCAAACACAATACCGGCAAGAAAAGACTCCTTCATTTCATCGAGTCACCCGATCGCTTTTTTGGAACGACACTCGTTGGTAATAACCTGATCAACATTCTCATTGCTTCTGTTGCCACCTATATTCTGCAGGAAAGATTACCAAGCAGTGTAGATCCAAAGGTCTCAGCCCTTATTCTAACAGGTATTATCCTGATATTCGGCGAGATCGTACCCAAAGCCATTTTCAGGGATTATCCCAACAAACTTGTTCCACTGCTCTTTCCTGTACTGCGATTCTTCTATGTGATATTGAAGCCGCTCGTACTCACTGTCACATCCTTCAATAGTCTTGTGTTCAGCCTTTTCCGGGTAAAACAGACACCAGGCTTTTCCTATATTACGAAAGATGATCTTGCATTCATCCTTTCCCAGACTTCTGAGGATGAAGACCTTGCAGAACCTCAACGCAATATGCTGGAAGATGCACTGGAATTCAATGAGCAGAAGGCAAAGAACATCATGATCCCGCGCATGGAAGTGGTTGCCATGCCTGATGACACCCCTCTTCCGGAAGTGGAGACTTTGGCTCGTGAGAATGGATACACACGATATCCTGTTTATCATGAGAATCTCGATCATATTGTGGGTGTCCTGATCATCTATGATATCATCAAGAATGACAACATAGAAAATAAGACCGCCAGGGATATCATGCACGTACCGTATTTTGCACCCGAAACCATCGATATCGACAGCCTGATGAAGGAAATGCAGATCCACAAGAAAAGCATGGCGATCATCAGTGATTCTTTTGGAGGCACATCCGGTATTGTCACCATGGAGGATATCCTGGAAGAGATTGTCGGGGATATTGAGGATGAATACGATATAGAAGACGACAGCAGCAGGGATATCTCAAAGATTGGAAACAATCTCTATATTGTGAACGGAGATGTGGAAATTGACCGTCTGGCAGATGAATATGAACTGGAATTACCCCATGGTAATTATACGACCGTGGCAGGGCTCATCATCGACCAGATGGAGAAGATACCCATTCAAGGTCAGTACATCGATTTAGACAATTGCAGGATGCAGATTCTTCAAGTCACGAAGAAAAAGATCGTTAAGGTCAAGATCAAGGTTAATTCTCCCTCGCTACCCGAATAATTCTTCAAAGAAATGAATACAAACGACATACAACAATCCACCAAATAAACATTAACCATCTCTCAAATCTTGAGGGATGCTTGGCGGAGGCTTGACTGTTGGTTGAGTGTTACCTGAGTTTCGTTCATTGGCTATTCTCTTCTCTTCCAGCATACTCCCTATACGGGCGCAACGCTTTGCACCCCTACTGCTGTTCCCTGTTCCCTGTTCCCTGAATGTTTTCCTTGACACCTCATTTCTGTTCATAAACAAAGATTTGTAATTCATAAGGATAGATTGGGAGATGCTGTGAAACAACAAAAGCAACCTGACGTGAAAGTGAAGATAGCGAAAAGAAAGAAACCCTGGCTGCAGGACTGGATTGAAGCCATCCTATTCGCATTTGTCGTGGCAATGATCATTCGTAATTATACATTCCAGAATTTCAAGATTCCTTCCTCATCGATGGAAAGCACTCTCCTGATAGGCGATTATCTTGTAGCGAACAAGGTGAAATATTTCTTTGAAGACCCCAAGCAGCAGGAGATCATTACCTTCCGTTATCCTGCAGACCCAATCGAGCCGCAACCCCGTGAGGATTTTATCAAGATATTACCACCCATATACTGGAATAAAACGGAATTCCAAAGTTCCGATCCGTCTCGCCTGACTCTTTTTCACCTGACCTATTATTCCAAGAAGAATGTCGTGAAGCGTGTCATTGGCATGCCGGGAGATGTGGTTGAGTTGAAGGATAAGGTGACCTATATCAATGGTAAGCCCTTCCAGCATCCATACGAACAATACATCGATGAAAACATGAAGCCGGATGATATTGTCCCTGATATTCGTGATTATTGGGAACAGCATCGTGATAATTGGGCAGATAAAGACCATTTCATGATGAATAGAGACTGGTTTGGTCCTGTGAAAGTTCCCCAGGGTGAGTATTTTGTCATGGGTGATAACCGTGATGTAAGTGCTGACAGCCGGTATTGGGGATTCCTTGATCGGAAGGATATCACAGGTACTCCCGCCATTATATTCTGGTCTCGTGACCAGTTATCGGGAGAATATCGTTGGAATCGGGTTTTCCGTCTCGTCCACTGATCGAGCACATTTATCTTCATATCCCGTTTTGCACGACAAAATGCGGATATTGTTCCTTCTATTCCGAAGTGTATCACACCCAAAAAGTATGTTCATTCATCGATACACTGCATAAGGAAATCACTCTTTATCAACAGCAACTCGATATGGTACCCCAAACAATCTATTTTGGCGGGGGAACACCTTCATTATTATCACCTCTTGTGATTGGGGAGATTATTTCGCATTTCGATACATCAGCCTGCAAGGAAATCACACTGGAAATGAATCCTATCACAGTCACCTCAAAATACCTCGGAGAGTTAGCCGGAACTCCGGTGAATCGCATCAGCCTGGGAGTTCAGTCTTTCCTGGATAAGGAACTCGAGTTTTTGGAAAGGAAGCATAAGGCATCCCAGGTGAGGGAAAAATTCGAATTGCTTCATTCATTCGGTTATCATAATATCTCGGCAGACCTGATCTATGCACTGCCAAACCAGTCAAAAAATGATGTGCAGTATTCCATCGAGCGATTGTTGGAACTGGAACCGGAGCACATCTCCACTTATTGCTTGAGTATAGAGGAAAATACACCATTTTATAAAAAGGGTCTGCAATCCGCAGAAGATGATACAGCCGCAGAAATGTACGAACAGATTTGCGCAGTACTGACGAAAAGCGGGTATGTTCATTATGAGATCAGCAATTTTGCCAGGAAAGGTTTTGAATCGAAGCATAACCTTGCCTACTGGAATTGCAGGGATTATCTTGGGCTGGGAGCAGGAGCGACAGGAATGGTGGAGAAGAATCTCTATCATAATGCAGATGACATTTCACAGTATCAGAAGGATGTTGATTCAGGAATCATATATCCCAATAACAGCAAACAAACTGATGCAGATTTCGAACAGCAGTATATCTTCATGAATATGAGAAAGGCAGACGGTTTGGATCTTGCAGCGTATAAGGAAAGATTCGGCAAGGACTTCTTAAGGGTGTATCAAAAAGTCATTGAGAAATATGCAAAGATGAATCTGTTGACAATCAGGCAGGATTCTGTTGCATTAAATTCCAATGCGTTCTTTGTATCAAATGAGATACTCAGTGAATTTATGTAGTTATTCAGCAGTATAGGGATGGCAAAAGTGTCTTATACTCATACGGAGTTAAAATAGGATGAAATATCTTGTATTATTGATCGTGCTGATCATACCATTCCAGGTTTGGTCTGAGATCCTGATTCCCATGGATCTGACTCAGACTGACCACTTAAAGGCATACGGCATAGCGTTCAATGCACTGAAGGATAAATACCAGGTAAGATGGCTTCTGAATTATCGCGGAGGTTCATTTCTCATTCCCGATAACCCGGAGACGGAAGGACAATGCAACGTAAAGGGAGTCAGATTTGAAGAAGTGAATGCTGCCGGAGTTGCCTCGATTCTGGAGGAAATGCAACAGGGGAATATGGACCCCATCGTTCTTGAAAAGGAACCGAAGATTGCCGTGTACACACCACCCAATCTTCAACCCTGGGATGATGCAGTTACACTTGCCCTTACCTATGCCGATATCCAATATGATAAAATCTGGGATGAAGAAGTGCTCTCCGGTAAATTGAATGACTATGACTGGATACATCTGCATCATGAGGATTTCACAGGGCAGTACGGTAAATTCTATGGTGCATACAGCAATGCGGACTGGTATCGGAATGATGTACGGGTCAATGAGGAAATGGCTAATAAGCTTGGATATCCCAAAGTATGGATGCTGAAGCAGGCTGTCGTTGAGAAGATCAGAAACTTTGTTGAAAATGGAGGTTTCCTGTTTGCCATGTGCAATGCGACAGATACCTTTGATATCGCATTGGCTGCTCACAACGTGGATATTTGCGATGCGGTTTTCGATGGAGACGGGATAGATCCGAACTACAAGCAGAAACTGGATTATTCCCGCACCTTCGCATTTGAGAATTTCGATTTGCGTACCAATCCCTATGAAAATGAATTTTCCGATATAGATGGCAGTGATTATGCTCAACTGAGAGGTCCGGAGGCTGATTATTTCCAATTATTCGATTTCTCTGCCAAGTATGATCCTGTACCTACGATGCTGACCCAATGCCATGTGAATGTGATCAACGGATTCCTGGGACAAACCACATCATTTCGCAAACAGTATCTCAAGAAGAGCGTGGTTGTTCTAGCTGATATTCCCGGTTCCGATGAAGTGAAATACATTCACGGCAATATCGGGAAAGGCACGTTCACTTTTTATGGTGGACACGATCCGGAAGATTACCAACATAAGATCGGTGATCCTGCCACAGTGCTCGATCTTCATAAGAACTCACCGGGATATAGATTAATACTGGATAATGTTCTTTTCCCGGCGGCTGAAAAGAAGAAACTTAAAACATGATGAATATCTAAACAAGGAATGATCATGGAAGAATATTATCTTCATAAGCGGAATTACGAGATCAAGGTCGGTATTATTGCCGTGATAGCATTGTTATCAATGCTTCTTGGCTATTCATGGCTGAAGGATTACTTCAACATGCGAAGTTATACAACGCTGAAAATCAGTTTCTCCAGTGTGGATGACCTGAAACCCGGTGATGCTGTCTTGGTAAGAGGCGTGGAACAGGGAAGGGTGAAATCACTGGAAGTGGAGACGGATAAGGTTGTGGTAACAGTGCTGGTCAAACTGAAGAATCCGCTTCGTGAAGGTACACGTTATGCTGTCAGGGAAGGCGACCTGATGGGGAAAAGGCAATTGGAGATATTACCCGGTTCTGAAGACAAACTGGTGGATATCACCAAGGTCCAATATGGTGATAGTACTTCCGGTTTGATGGATCTCATCAGCAGTTTAAACTATACCATGGTGGAAGTGAATAGTCTCGTTGATCGATTCAGCAAGGATAATGGACTTATTGCCAATCTCGAAGCTACCGTTGCCAGTTCCGAAAATGTGGCTGCCAATGCCAACCAGGTGATTCTCAAGAACTCCGAAAGTGTTACCATGGTCATGCAGAACTTATTGAAAACAAGCCGTGAATTATCCTCTATTATCGAGAGTAATAAAGGCTCGATCAATAAGTCACTTGCCCTTGCACCGGATGTGCTCGAAAAGCTCAATAAGAATCTCGATTCACTGGAAGTCATTACGGGCAATGTCATTCAATTCAGTAATAATCTCAGCAAGGGTGATGGTTCAGTTCAAAAGCTCATGAATGACAAGGAATTCTACCAGTCCCTGATGAAAACCTCACAGGAACTCGAGTCCCTTTTAAAGGATATCAAGGCTAACCCCAAACGCTACTTCAAGATAAAGGTCTTTTAGCAGGTATTTATGAAATATTCTCTCTGTATTCTCTTGCTCTTCCTGTCTGTTTTTCTTTCTGCATATTCCTACGGACAAAACAAGGTTCAGCCTGTTAAGGAAGAATGGGCTACCATCCAGACTCTGCATTTCGATATCTATTTCCCGAAGGGGGATGATGAATTTGGGAAAACTGCTGCCCTGATGGCAGAGGAAGCCTATTATTATTTGAAGCAGGATTTTAAGACACCTCTTCTCATTAGAATCCCCATCATCTTCTATGAAACACATGCCCAATTTCAAACAACGAATGTCATCTATCCTCTCCTGAGCGAAGGCGTGGGTGGATTCACAGAATCCCTGCAGAATAGGGTTGTAATACCATTTGATGGCAGCTACAAGAAGCTTGAGGAAGTACTGACTCATGAACTGACACATGCCTATGTCAATGCCTTGGATGCGGGTTTTGCCTCCAACAGGTTCTTCAGCATGGGCACGATAAATTTCCCATTCTGGTTCTCAGAAGGCTTGCCTGAATATGAAGCAATTGGCGGATATGCTGTTACCAATAACATGGTTCTGATGGATATGATCCTTAATGACTACCTGGAACCCATGGACAATATAGATGGTTACTATGCCTACAGGGAAGGAGAATCCTTTCTTTCTTTCCTGAGAGATAAATACGGAAGACAAAAAGTGATGGAGTTCTTTTTTTCCATTCGGGTAACCAACAATCTGGATACTTCTTCGAATAAAGTATTCGGAATGAAGTTCAAGGAATTGGAATTACGATGGAAGAACGAGCTCAAGCGTACCTATTATCCTTACATCAGTACGTACCAGGTACCTTATGAAGGTACTGAAAGACTGACTGACCACAAGCAGGATGGCTCCTATTTCAATAGTATGCCTCGGTTATCTCCTGATGGGCAGAGTGTTCTTTACTTCTCCAACAAGGATTTACGTTTCAATATCTGGAAAAAGAATCTAACTGGGGATAAGAAGAGCCAGAAGCTGATTACTGGTGAAGCCACAGGGAAGTTCGAGGAATTTCACTACCAGCGGAATAACATCAGCTGGTTCCCTGATTCAACCCGGTTTGCCTTTGTTTCCAAGACGTCAAAAGGTGACAAGATATACATTGCCAGTGCAAAGAAAGGGAAGATACTCGATATCATCAAGGTTCCTAATATCGGTGTAATCTTCGAGATCGATGTTTCTCCAAATGGGAAACAGATTGCCTTTAGCGGTGAGAGTGGGTTCCAGACGGACTTGTATTTGTATGATATTGCTTCCCGGGAAGTCACAAAGATCACATCAGACCGATATGATGATATCCAGCCAAGATTCTCACCAGACGGCAGCAAGCTTGCCTTCTCTTCTGAAAGAACAGACAAGGTTGAGACCTATAGGAATGGTATTTTCTCCAAACTCGTGAATGATATCTATTACTATGACTTGAATAGCAAGACCTTCTATCGTGTCACCAGCGATTCATTGAATTCCATCTGCCCCATGTGGGATAGTTCAGGTTCAAAGATTGTATATGTATCGGAGCAGAATGGTATTTCAGACTTCAAGGCAGTTGATCTTGTAAATGGTCAGAAAGCGGATGTAACCAAAATTCTGAGTGGTGTACTGACAGGTGATTTAAGTATGAATGATGAGATTCTTGCCTATGACTGTTTCTTTGATAACGGATGGGATTTGTACACGAAGCAGAATCCATTGAAGAATTTGACATGGAAGCCCTATCATACACCTACGGAAGTGACATTTACCGACGATTTCAATCATCGCTATGACCTTGCCCGTTACGAATATTACGGGAAGAGAACAAGGCATTTCCAGCATGAATTCTATCAGCCTACACATCCCAATAGTTTTGTCATGAACGTTGGGAATTCAGTTGCTCAAGACAGTACTGCCAAGATTTACAATTCCAGGATAGATGAAAAGCCTGATTCAATTTTGGTACCCAAGATCATGAATTACAAACTGAAGTTCTTCGTTGATCAACTCTGGGGTGGCGCAGCTTATTCCACATCTGCCGGTACGATCGGGGAACTAGTCCTGAGTATGAGTGATCTTATGGGCAATAATGCTCTTGGGATCCAAATGGGTATCACAGGGAAGTTGAAGGATGCCAATTTCATATTCACATACTACTATCTGCCTTACCGCATTGATTATGGGATAGGCATGTTCAAACTTCGTGATGAAACAATCTATACAGACGGAAATGAGAACTATCTCAGGAATCTTGTCGATAACAATGGGCTCTACCTGTTAACAAGATATCCTGTGAATAAGTTTCTCAGGTTCGATCTTGAGCATTATATTTACCAATATCAATCCACTTGGGATTACTGGGTTGAAAATGATCTTGGCGATGGGAACTGGTATCACATTCCTGGAAGTACAGACAAGGATTTCATTTACGCTCCGGCATTATCGGCGGTATGGGACAATGCCCAATACGGTCCTACCGGTCCAGTCTTGGGTTGGAAGGGGTATTACCAGGTACAGAAGAGTTTCTCATCGAAGAATAATGATTTTCTGACGAATTATACGGATGTGCGAGGTTATGCACTCTTTGCAAAGAGATATGCGCTGGCAGGAAGGGTGATTGGTGGTATCAGCACTGGTGGTAATCCGCAGACTTTTGTCTTGAATGGCATGACAGGTGTCCGGGGTTATGACAGGGATAATGAAGCACCAAAGAAAGTGCTTTTAAGTTCCGAACTTCGTTTCCCATTCATCGACCACTTGGCGACGGCATTTCCTCTTCCGCTTTCTTTGAATCAGATCAGGGGGAGTGCGTTTTTGGATGCAGGAACGATTTGGGATGATAACAAGTCATTCAGGGGCTCCAAGGATGGAAAACTAAAGGATGTTGTTGTTGGTTTTGGTTTAGGTCCGAGGATGAATATCGGTTATTTCGTATTGAAATGGGATATTGCCTGGAGAACTGATTTTGTTAACAATTCGAAGCCGGTCTATTATTTCTCACTGGCTGAGGATTTTTAAAAAAAGAAACGGCACCGCAGGGTGCCGTTTCTTATATAAGAAATGTTTATCGATTCTGTGATTCAAGTTCAAGGAACGCCTTGGATTTCTTGAATTGCTTATACAGTGTCTCTTCGTTCATGATATTATTCAGCAGCTCCTTTTCCACAGCGTTTTCAGGTATTCCCACCTGGAGCATCGTCTTGTATCGGTTATCATCCGTGATGATGGTTTCCTGCTTTGTGATTAGGGCATTGCTGTAATTCCTGTTTGCAGTGGTTTTGATGATCTTTCCGACAAGAGAGAGAACCGAAGGATCCTGAATCCCGGATTCTTGGATATACCGATTCACCATCGCTTGGACCACGGGTTCCACATTTTGAACTGCTTGGCTGATTGCGTCTTTATAGGCAGCGCTTCTTGAACTGGAGATGCTATCGTCGGTTGCCATTCCGTATGTATAAATATAGGCAGCATTTGTTTGAGTCCTCCACCAATCGGGACTGTATATTTTGGAGGCATCCTTGATATTGCTGATTGCTTTTCCGGCACATCCAAGCATCAATATGAATGAAGATAAAACCAGTAAAAGAATAAACAATTTCCAAGTTTTCATCTTTGCCTCCTGAATGGTATGCTCAACAAAAGATTAATATATTACAATCACTCTTGTCAATCAATAAGTGCTAAGATCGAGACTCTACCCCCGGATTTTCTGCATCTGCCTGAACTGCTTCTGTTTTTGAAGATGCTCGGAATATGTGCTTGAAAAGATGTTATTACCCTTCCTATCTGCAAAGAAGAACAGGTAATTGGTCTTTGCCGGATTCAATACCGCCTCGATGGATGATACAGTCGGACTGCATATCGGTGTTGGGGGCAGATCGGCGCTGTAATATGTATTATATGGTGATGGGATGTCGAGATCCTTATAAAGAAGATATTCCCTGTGAATCCCTCTCTTTTCGAGCAGGTAACCAACTGTAGGGCATGATTCAAGCTTCATATGCTGGTTCAGGCGATTCAGGTAAACACTGGCAATCGTTGGTTTTTCCTTGGGAACAACCGCTTCATTCTCGACGATGGAAGCCAGTATCAGGGTGCGATAAAAACCAAGTTTGCTGTTGTTCATACCCGGGACATCCTGCACTTTTCTTTGGAATTCATGAACCAGTTCTGCCAGTACGGTATCAGGTGTGACAGTAGAGGAAAATTTATATGTTTCAGGATATAAGAAGCCTTCCAAAGAACCATAATCATGACCCGTGAGTTTCCTGACAAAGCTGGAATCACTGTTCAATTTCTCAAATTCAAGATAAGAGGCAATCCCACTGTGAGCGAGAATCTGGAAGGTCTTGTATGTCGATAGTCCTTCGGGAATTGTGATTGTTAATGTAAGACTCTTTCCGTTTCGAATCTTGGCTAAGGTCTGCGTGAGATTCGTGTAACCGCCAAAGACGAACTTCCCAGGCTTCAAATACCGGTCACTGTGAGTTACACGCGATAACACTTTGAACCAGAATCCGCTTCTGATGATATGCTTCTTTGCCAGATCATGACCAATACCCGTTGCTGTTTCTCCGCTCTTGATCGTGATGATGGTCTCCGTGGAATGCGCCGGGACAAAGATCAGGAAACACTGGCTGAGGATCACAATTACAATCACTAAGACAGCAAGCCACAGTATCTTCTTTTTCCTTTCTAAAAGTGTGAAATCGAAATACAGGTCTTTAAAAAACATCTTGAATTTATTCAGCCAATTATTCATAAATCTTCCTTATTCTCAAGATACGAGCGCAATATAAGGGAAGCTGCCACTGCATCGACAAATTCTCTCGCCTTGATGTAATCATATCCCATTTTTTTCAATTCTGCATTCGCTTCACTGGTTGTTAATCTCTCATCCCAGAATTTTAATGGAACCGGTATCTGTGTCTGCAAGTATTCACCAAATTTCCTAACTTCGAGGGTTTTCTTTGTTTCCTGCCCTTCAAAGCCCCAGGGTAATCCGAGGACAACCAATTCGACATCCTGTTCCTTGATCACTTCTAGGACATTTTCAATAAAATCCTTCTTGGATTTGAATTGCACAACCTTATAAGGCTTTGAAAAGATCTGCATCGGGTCACTCAGCGCCAACCCGATTCTTTTTTCACCATAATCTATCGCTAATATTCTGCTCATAATTTAAATATTCGACTCATCACGCCAGATGGCGATGTACCAGTGATTAACGCCATGTGAGTCAGCAACAGGTTTCAGATAGAATCTTGCCGAACCATTGGCACTCAAATTGCTGTTGCTGGCACTAAAGGACAGTGTTAAATCGAAGAGGCAGGCGATAATGATCCAGCCTTCATGCCCGGTCTGGTTATCCAGTTCCCATTGGTCTTGTGAGGGGATCGTGAGATTCAGGTATATCTGGTCGGGCGACGGATATTGCTGGTCGGAAGAGCCATTGCGAAACAGGTTCTGGTGATATTCGATCTCCCGCTGGTATCCCCACCAGCTATCGGTGATGCCATCGTGATCCACATCCACACCCGCGTTGATCTCCTGGACTTCCGAAGAGATCAGTTCAAAGCGGAATGATTCCTGGTCGAGGCATTTCTTATATAACTCGATATCTTTTTGTCGATAAGCCAATTCAAGGTTTTTCAATACAAGATCAGGTGAAGTATTGGGATATGCTTCGTTCTGAAGATTGGAAACAGTCTTGGGACTGAATATATTCTGGCATCCTGTCATTAGGATGAGGAGAATTGAAGTGAAAATAACGATATATCTAAACATCTGTATTATCCTGGTAATATTTCAATAAACCCCAGGAAGGATTTGATTCGGTTCGGTAATCATTCCATTCCCTGATCTTCCAGAAACCATTATCAGGCTCCATATACAAAGCGCAGCGTCCACGATAGATATAAATATCCTTCGAATTGCCAGTGATCAGGATCTCATATGTTCGATATATCCAGGCATTTGTTGCATTGATCTGGTCAGGTTGTGATGGGATCGAGGTGAGTGTAAGCTGCATCTTCACATTCTTATCGGAAAGATTCTTATGTAAATTGACCAGCATATCCTTTTCATTGTCTGAATTCCAGGACACAGGAGTGCCATAATCGCTTACATCCTGGACCGCAAAATGGAATATAAAGTTTGAACTGAGGATATCACCAAACTTGATTGCATCCTGCTGATACGAATAACTGTAAACGAGATTCTGTTCAGTCAGTGAAGCATTAATGAAAAAGGTATTCCAGGGGGCTGGAGTCACGGGCGTCTCAGCCTTTCTGGGCGCAAAGAGTTCACATCCGCAAACAAGCAATATTGCTGCGGTCATGACCAAGATCATTGCGATGTGCACTATTTTCATCAAAATACTCCTATTTAATCATACGAATAAGATAATTCGCATATCTGTCAAACAAAAACAAATAACCTTCCCGGTTTTGAATCGTCCTTACTAAGATAGACAACTCACGGTGGCAGAACATGTACCTGTTTTTCTATGCCCCCTTGCAGCACCATAGAACAACCATACGATGCATTGAAAAAATCCAATGTTGTAACAATGCCATACTAAGCCAATACCAATCTCATTCCAATCCGGAGAGATTGGAATGAGATTGGAATCCGATTGGAAAGGGATTGGTATTGGATAGGAATGTGTATAGAACGGAACTTCAGGAGAAGTTCGAAGTGCGATGTACGAAGTTCGAATTAGATTCCCCTACCTTATTAACCCTGCAAGGGCGAGATATCATAGCCTAAGGTGGAGTGGAACGGAACCTCAGGAAAGGTACCCAAAAAATAGTACAAGCCCTGTAGGGGCGACAATCATTCATTGAAAATTTATGGACAAAAAAGGAAGGGTTTTTAGTCTGCAAATATGATTTTGATTTGATTCAACCAAAGGAGTGTATCATGAAAAAGATAATTTTGAGTTGCTTACTTTTCACTTTCACATTGATCCTGCTTGCGGAGACACCACAGGCAGAGGCAATCCAATCCCTCGATAATGCAAAGGGATTCATTCAGCAGAACAACATGCAGAAAGCACAGGATGAGATTAATTTTGCATTGTCAAAGATCAGTGAGATTCAATCGGAAGAGCTGGTTAACTATCTTCCTGATACCATTCCCGGGTTCAAACTGAATGAAAAGAATGCAGAAGGCTTGGGACAGGCTGCCGGGATTTTCGGTGGCGGAAACGGAATCATGGCAAAAGGTAATTATTACAATGACAACGAAGGCTCCATAGATATTACCATTAATGTCGGTGGGATCATGAGCAAAACCTCAGCTCTTGCCCAGATGTTTGGAGCAGGTGCAGGAGCAGGTGTCGGTACCGGAACCAAGAGCGTAAGAGTGAATGGATACAGTGGAACCATTGAATTTGATTCTTCATCAAAAGATGGGAAACTGACAGTCCAGGTAGGGGAGAAGATCAATATCATTGTGGAAGGAAGCAATATCGACAGCGCAGAAACCTTGAAGACAATTGCCGGAAAGATCGATATGGCAAAATTGGAGAAAGCATTTTAAATAAAAGCTAAGAAGATAGAATTCTAATTTTTCCCAGTGAGCGATGGAAAATTGAAAAGTTCCATCGCTCTTTGTATAAAAAACAGGTTTCAGGCTCTTTTTTTGCATTATATTATGGAGAAAAGAACGGTATTCTGGGTCAAAAAGACCAATTTATTTAGATTCTATACGACGAATGAAGATCTTTTTCCCAGGTACCATGAATAAAAGATTATGTGTCGTAGAAGGAGAATATATGAAAAAACTAATGCTGATTGCAATGCTGCTTGTAGCGATGTCATTCATATGGGCAGCCCAATCAATACCGGTATCGACATCAGGTACTGGTTTGACACTGACCAATAACACCAGTAATGGTTTTAATATCCATTATACTGTGGGGTCGCTTCAAACTCTTGAAGTGAATACGAGCTTGGGTGTGTTCGACGAGTTAAGTATAAATGATTATGCTTCAACCAACCAGGTCGGATTGCCAAAGTTGCCCTTACTGCGTAAACTGATCAGCGTACCAGTCGGAGCACAGGTACATGTGGAAATTTTGGATAAAACGGAAAAGACAGTCTCTCTTTCCGATTACCAGATTCAGTATCCGCTCATGCCTTTCCAACCGTCTCTTTCCAAGAGCCAGAGACCGGAAGATGTTCCTTTTGCGTACAATGCTGCAAGTTACAGCGTTGACAGGTATACTCAAGAACAGCCATTTTCAGTTACTGAATTAGGGTACATGAGAGGTGTACGTATGTTTGCACTGGATTTTGTTCCGGTTCAATACAACCCTGTCACAAAAATGCTGAAAATCATCTCTGATGTTAATATCCGTGTGAATTTTACAGGCGCAGACATGGCTGCAACTGAAGCCCTGCAGGCAAGAACAGCCTCTGTTGCCTTTGAATCTTTATATAAAAAGACTCTCCTGAATTATTCTGGAGATGAACGTTCCACCTTGAATCGTTATCCCTTAGGATATCTTATCCTGACCCCAGCCACATTCCAGTCAACCCTTCAGCCTTTCATCGAGATGAAGACTCGCCAGGGTTATCATGTATCTGTGGCGATTGTAGGAACAGGTACGGGTACGATTGGAAATACAACAACTGCGATCAAAGCATATTTACAGAATATCTGGGATACAGCAACCACTGCAAATCCTGCTCCAACTTATTGCCTCCTGGTGGGTGATACACCCCAGATTCCGGCTTGGGTGGGTACTACAAGCACCGAACATGTGACGGACGATCTGTATTTCCGTTTACAGGGAACTGATTTTATGCCTGAAATGTATTTTGGACGTTTTTCTGCTACAACAGTTGCAGAATTGCAACCCCAGGTGGATAAATCTCTTCAGTTCGAACAATTTCAAATGCCGGATCCAAGTTATTTGTCAGAAGTGGTCATGATGGCAGGTGTGGATAATACATACGGTCCCACCCACGCGAACGGACAAATCAACTATGGTACGAATAATTATTATAACGCAGCTCATGGCATTACATCTCATACTTATTTATATCCTACATCAGGAAGCAGCGAGACACAAATCCAAGCCAATTTGAGCTCTGGCTGCAGTTATGCCAACTACACCGCACATGGAGATGTGGACCAGTGGTATGACCCATATATGTCAATCGCGAATATCAACAGCCTGACGAATACGAATAAGTACTTTGTGGCAGTGGGTAACTGCTGTCTCACAAATCATTTTGATACGGCAACCTGTTTTGGTGAAGCCATGCTGAGAGCAGCCAATAAAGCTGCAGTAGCCTATGTCGGCGGAACCAACAGCACATACTGGAATGAAGATTATTGGTGGGCAGTCGGCAACAAGCCGGTCTTAGGCAGCGGCACACCATGGATAACAGGTCATCCAGGAGTATATGATCTTCTATTCCATGAGCATTCAGAAGCTTTTGAAGATTGGGTATATACAATGGGTTCAATGGTATTCTCAGGTAACCTGGCAGTCGTTCAGGCGAACAGTACACTAATCAATTATTACTGGGAAATCTATTCCATTATGGGCGATCCAGCTCTTCAGCCCTATATGGGATTACCTGCTGTAAATACAGTGTCCTTGCCTTCTGTCATGTTCCTCGGAACAAATACCGTACAGATCAGTGCAGAACCGTATTCTTATGTAGCAGTCTCCATGAATAACGTTCTTCATGGAGCCGGACTTGTCGATCAGACAGGTGTGATAAATCTGACCATCGATCCATTCACTGAACCCGGTAATGCAACCATATATATCACCAGATCCAATAGAAGACCCTTGATCCAGACGCTTCAAGTGATTCCACTGGCTGGTCCCTATATCACAGTTGGTAATTATACCATTTCAGATGGAAATAATCATCAGGCTGATGCCGGTGAAACCTTCAATATCAACATGACACTCAATAATGTCGGTTCACAGGATGCAAACGGTTTGGTATCTGTTTTATCGACAGAAGATGCATATGCTGTTTTGAATACAACCACAACATCTCCTGTGAATATTGCTGCGAATGGCACTACTACACTCACTGCAGCCTTCAATATTTCTGTATCACATTCAACACCCGACCAGCACATTGTTCCGTTGACAGTTACATTTACGGATGCAAGTGAGAACACCTGGACAGCACATATGAACCTGACTGTGAATGCACCTAATCTGCAGATGGGAACACCTACCATAACGGAAGTGAACGGGAACGGCAATGGGGTTTACGATCCGGGTGAAACTGTTAATTACGTGCTTCCAATCACCAATACAGGTCATTCTAATGTTGGAGCGATCCACGCTGTCATCGTAAGTAATAATCCTTTACTGACGATCACGAATGGTGTGATTGATATTCCTTCAGGGCTTGGTGTGAACCAGAGTTCCAATCTGACCTGTAGTATTGCAATCAATCCCGAAGCCACTGTTGGAGCTTTGTTACCTCTTGGTATTTCATTACAAGCCGGTAATATCAACATCGCTTCCACTTCATATTTGCAGGTTGGGCTGATCGGTGATGGATTTGAATCAGGTAATACAACCACGCTACCTTGGACGATGTCAGGTTCTGCAAACTGGACAGTTATTTCTGGTTCTACCAATGCACATACTGGAAATTATTGTGTAAAATCAGGAACGATAGGTAACAGCCAAACCACTGCAATCCAGGTGACAATGAACATAGCCACAGCCGGTAATGTATCCTTCTGGAAGAAGGTATCTTCAGAATCCGGTTATGATAAGTTATTCTTCTATATTGATGGAACTGAAAAAGAGAATTGGTCAGGTACTGTGGCGTGGAATCAATCGACTTACCCTGTTACGCAGGGAACACATGTATTCAAATGGGCATATACAAAAGATAATAGCCAGGTAGCCGGAAGCGACTGCGCATGGCTGGATGATGTGGCATTCCCAGCATCCGGTACGGTAAATGCTCCCATGTTCTATTCTTCTGTGTCCTCTATCGACTTTGGGTCAGTGCATATTGATTCAACTGCCACAAGGACATTTATGATACAGAACTTAGGTACACAGCAATTGACGGGTACGTTATCATGCCCATCCTATTATACAATCAGTTCAGGTGACCAGAATGTCAGCAATATCTCTATTGCTGCAGGTGCTTCTCAGCAATTCTCAATTTCCATTACACCATTAGCTGCAGAAACATTGAATGATAACCTGACAATCCAAACAAATGATCCTTATGCACCATCGATCAATATCGGATTAACATGCGTTGCTGGGCCAACGGGAACTGATGATCATACACAGTTGCCGATTGCTACCGAATTGAAGGG
>DAONDQ010000020.1:0-31980 GCA_035402645.1 Candidatus Cloacimonadota bacterium
ATTGCACAGAATGTTGGAACCATTGCATTATGTATCATCCTTTTCTCCGGTGGAATCGATGGTGGGGCAATAACCGGATTGATCCGCCTCGCTGAAATCCTTGCGATATCAGACCCCAAGCCTAAATACGGAAATAAGCACCGCATACCCTTGATATTCGCAGGGAATATTGAAGCACGTGATTTCATTCAATCTGTCTTGGGCAAGAAATTCGAGATCGATATCCTCCCCAATGTGAGACCAACCATGGTAAAAGAAGAAACCGAACCAGTCACTGAAAAGATCCAGGAGATATTCCTGAATAATGTAATGGAACAGGCACCGGGATATGCGCAGGTCAAGACGGTCACTTCTTCTCCCATCATTCCCACTCCCGTGGGTGTTTTGAATGATATGAAACTTCTGCAGGAAAAGACTGGAAAGAACATTCTTTCCGTCGATATCGGTGGTGCAACGACGGATGTCTTTTCATCCATCCTGGGATGTTGTTATCGTACTGTAAGTGCCAATTATGGCATGAGTTACAGTATATCCAATGTGATGAAGAACTGCGGGATCAAAAATATCAGCCGCTGGTTGCCGGAATCATTATCGGATGACATGATTCGTAATTATGTTTACAATAAAATGCTCTATCCTTCCTACCTGCCTCTCAATGACGATGAACTTGCCATTGAACAGGTACTGGCAATCGAAGCGATTCGTCTCTCCAGGGAACAACATATGAAGATGCACTTCAATATCGAGAATATCGGCTTTCTCGATCGTTTGAAGAATCGTGATATCGATCCCTTCACGGAACAAATGTATGCTGAAAAATCAACAGAACACCGCACATTCCATCTGGGTGAAATCGATATCATGATCGGTGCTGGAGGTGTCATCTCGCATGCACCCACAAAAGAACAGGCAATGGCAATGATGGTATTTGGACTCCAACCTGAGGGAATTACGGAATTATGGCGAGATAAGGATTTCATTTCTCCGCATTTGGGAATTTTAAGCAAACTGGATTCAGAATTAGCATATAATCTGCTGATGCGTGACTGCTATGAGAAACTGGCAGTTCATATCCATCCCTATATCAAATCTGGTACAAAGAACAAGACTCTCTTTACAATCGAATGCAAAGATAAACTACATCCCTTTGTACGTGTGGTCTCCACAGGGATGATGGACATCATACCCAATGATACGGATAAGGAATTCGAGATCACCCTCCAAGATGGTGTATATCTTTCAGGGACACAAAAACAGATTAAATTCCATACATCCCTTCCATTGCTCATCGATGCCAGGGACAAGAAAAGTGAGGATTCCTGGAATTATCTACAAATCCTTGGTAAGTTCGAAATGACAAAGCAGGAATTGATCGCCTTCAAGATGGATACTGGTCACAAAAAACTGGATTCGGCGACTCCTTCCCTTCATAGGTTGGAAACTTCGCTCCCCTATCCTGGTGAGATCATGGTGCACACTGGACAGAAGATCGTTCCTACTACCAAATTAGGTGAGAATTTATACGGTCCGCCCAGGATATATGTGATTCAATTATCGGCAATACTGGGAGATGCATTTACCCCTGAATTCTTCAGGAATGGACTGAAAGTGAAGGAAAATGACATCGTGGAAGTGGGACAAACCATATTCAGGGCTTCCACGGATGGCTTCTTCTCCGGTCATTCCTTCTTTCATGATTCCAACGTCAGGGCACAGGTAACAGCCATCAACGAGGATGCAGAAACCATCATCATGAGGGAAATACAGGACTACTCATCAAAACCCTACACTGTGGATATTTGCGGTCACCTGGGAATTCTGCCCAAATATCTGAAAGCCTATGTGGTGAAACATGTCGGTGATTTTGTGAATTCAGGAGAAGTACTGGCAAAAGACATGAAAAAAGGAACCTTCGTCAAGGCGACACATACCGGTACAATAACCAATATCGATTGGAAGGCAGGTTCTCTTACGATTCAGTATCTTCACGACCCACATGTCCTGATGTCACATATCAACGGGATTGTGAAGGAAATCAGGGATGAAAGGGAATTCATCCTCGAATATGAAGGTATTGTGATACCGGGGATCATCGGTTTTGGCAAGGATGATTCAGGAATCCTGCAATGGTCTGAAACGCCAGCTATTTCAAATGATTTTACTGACAAGATTCTTGTTTACCCTCATAGTCCAACTCTCGATGTTCTTGAACGATTCGCAAAAGTAGGTATTGGCGGACTCATCATTCCTTCGATCGATGGGAATGTCATTTCCGCCTATATCGATGAAGAAATTGGAGTAGCTCTCACGGGAAATGAGAAGATACCTTTCCCCGTCATCATCATGAATGGATTCGGGGATTTATCTTTTGATCGGGAAGTTCAGGATTTGCTGAAGAAGAACATCGGGAAAAATGCTTATCTTCGTCCCAAAACCCAAATCAGGGCAGGAGTGATAAGACCCCAGACGATAATTTCCTGAACACGAGATAAATGCTCTCTCAAAGCATGATTGGGCGTGCATTTAGTCCCGTTCTGAAAAATAATACTTGTCATTTTCGCTGGTTATTATTAAATTACTTATTCAGCAAAAATTTTGAAGACTACAGAGGTTCGAGCTTATGAAATGGATCACACATACTCACATCCATGTTGACAGGGGTGCCTGTCCCTGGTTGATTCAAAGGTTCATCGATGCACAAGCTGAATTTCTGTTTGTTGCAAAGGACATTGTCCTGGAAATCGCAGAAAAGGAAGATGCCATCCCCTATGATATGCCTGGTGTTGAATTGGGACATAAGGATGGACATTGCAGCTTTGTTTCCATTATGAAAAAGTATAGGATCACGGATCCCGCCGTTCTCAAGATCGCTGATATCGTCAATGCCACGGATACACACGCAATGGATACAAACGCCTATGCACCCGGCTTGGAAGCAATCGTTTCGGGTTTTTCTCTTCTATTTCCGGATGATCATATGAATTTTGAACAACAGTTCATTCTCTACGATGCACTGTATGCAATATTTAAATCCCAACCATGACCAGAAGGGCTTAAGGTACTGATGGATTTTGATATTTTGAGATAACTGAATTAAGGGATAATGATGCACGAACTGACACAACTACAACAACAGGCTAATGAGCTAAGAGCAGCCGGTAACTACAGACAGGCTGTTGTCATTTATGGCAAACTATGGAATGATACGTCCACTGAAGCTGGAGATTGGGATGGATGGGGATTCGCCTTCTGTCTCCTGAAACTGAAAAAATATACAGATGCCCTTACCATCTGCAAACAGGTACGCAAGCGTTTCCCTGATTTTGACGGAATACGCGGAGTCTATGCTTGGGCAATTTATCATACAGAGCTGAAAATACCTGAAGTACAGGACGAGGATCGTTTCCTCAGCGCTGCAGACATGATCACCAAGATCACAACCCAGGATGATGCTTTTTCACCCTATACTCATACGGTTCTGCACGTTCTTCATTACCTCAGCGAAAAGAAACCCTTCCCTGCTGAGTTGATTCTCAAATGGACAGAAAGACTCGATCCTGAAAAACTCAGTATTGAACCATTTCGTTTCAAATCCACATCCGGAAAATTAAGAGAGCATTCCTCCCAAAGAGAGAAATACTATCTTTATCGCACAAAGGCTTTGAATCTTGTGCATAACTATGATGAATGCCTGGTTCTCTGTGAAAAAGCGCTGCAGGAAATTGATGCATATCATGACGGTAACAAGCTCTGGATTTTGAGACAACAGGCGATTGCCTTACGTACGAAAGGCTTGCTGGATGAAGCCATTGAACGCTATATGGAGATATTGAAGGATAAGAAAGACTGGTTTGTGCTGAAGGATTTAGCCGAAATCAATATCACCCGTGAAAACTGGGATGAAGCCTTGAAATTTGCAGCCTCCGCTGCCATGGCTGCCGGAGATGCTGACCGTAAAGCCATTATTTACGACCAAATTGCCACGATTATGCAAGTCCAGGGCAATGAAGACCTTGCCTTGAGGCACATGGCTCTCGCTTTCTTGATTCGGCTCAGAAACAGATGGATCATCCTTCCTGATGTCATGAAAAAGATGGCTCCCATCGTCTCATCATATCCACCTGAACGAGTCCTCTTCGCAGAATTGAGAAACTTCTGGGAGGAAGTTCTTTTTGGTGCCAACTCCCGCATGAGAGGCAAGATCATCAATATCCTTGCCAATGGGAAATCAGGATTCATCCAGGCTGAGGACGAACAATCCTATTACTTTTCCTTCCTTAATGTTCATGCCAGAAAATTCGAAATACAGGCTGGAAAGCGCGTGACATTCAACCTTGAAAAGAGTTATGATAAAAAGAAAAAGGAAGAATCAATCGTCGCAGTGAATGTCAGGTTTGCATAGCAAGACTTTTCTTGACATCAGTCCATTCTGCAAAAACTTCAATTCATTTGATTCATTCGCAGATGGGGAGTGATTATGTTAAAATTTGGCGTCGTCGGTGTAGGACATTTGGGTCAGCATCATGCACGTATATTCAAATCCATTGCCGGTTCTCAATTAGTCGGTATCTATGATAAAAACTTTGACCGTGCAAAGGAAATAGCAGACAAGAATGAAACAACTGCATTCTCTTCCTATGAACAACTTCTCGATCAGATAGACGCTATCGATATTTCTGCCACAACCAGTTTCCATTACAACTTGGCAAAGACCGCCCTCGAAAAGGGTAAGCATGTTTTTGTTGAAAAGCCGATCACTGCCACTGTGGAACAGGGACAGGAGTTGGTGGACATCGCAAAATCAAGGAACCTGATCATACAGGTCGGACATATAGAACGCTTCAATCCCGTTGTCCTGGAAGTAGAGAAGGAAATCGATACTCCCATGTTCATCGAATCGCATAGGTTGGCTCCCTTCAATCCAAGAGGAACCGATGTGCCGGTTGTCTTTGACCTGATGATACATGACATTGATTTGATCCTCTGCTTCGTTCATAGTCCGCTTGTCGATATTCGTGCCAGCGGTGTGGGTGTTCTCACACCGAGCATAGACATCGCCAATGCCCGACTGGAATTTGCCAACGGTGCCATTGCCAATGTTACATCGAGCCGCGTTTCGATGAAAAGAGAGAGAAAGCTTCGCTTTTTCCAGAAAGATGCCTACATATCCATGGATTTCCAGGGGCAAAAGGCATCTGTACTGAGAAAAGCGGAGGGTTTGAATAAGATTCTGCCTGAGATCCTCTTGGGAAGAACTGATTTTTCACCGGAAGATCTCGTGAAAATGGACATGGTGGATTGTTCAAAACCGGAAAAAGATGCTCTTACTATGGAATTGGAATCTTTCGTTGATGCCGTTACCCAAAACAAGACCCCCATCGTCAGCGGTGAAGATGGTCTTAGAGCCCTCGAAGTGGCTATGCGCATCATGGATAAAATCAACGCAAACCTTAAAAAGCTATAAATGAGGTAATTCAATGCAATACGTATTTGTAAATGAGTTAAAAAAATATATAGGACAGGAAGTGGAGTTGAAAGGCTGGGTTCGTAATGTGCGAAGCAGCGGAAAACTCCTATTCATCATCTTTAGAGATGGAACAGGTGAAGTTCAGGCTGTCGTATTCGGTCCGGCTGTCGGTGAAGAGATTTTCAATGAAGCCAAGAAATTGACGCTTGAATCCTCCGTCATTATCCAGGGAGTGGTCAAGGAACACCAGAAGATAGTCGGGGAATATGAAATCGATGTGAAGAATGTGAAGATCGTACAAATCGCAGAGGAATATCCGATTGCCAAAAAAGAGCACGGTCCTGATTTCCTTCTTTCCAACCGTCACCTCTGGATTCGTTCCTCAAAGCAATGGGCGATCCTGCGTATTCGTCATACAGTTTATTTTGCCATCTGCGATTACCTGAACCAGAACAACTTCATACGCTTTGACTCACCTATCCTGACGCCGAACGCCTGTGAAGGTACCACCACCCTTTTCGAAGTCGATTACTTCGATGAAGGCAAGGCGTACTTGTCACAGTCCGGTCAGTTATACCTCGAAACGGGTATTATGAGCTTTGGAAGAGTCTACGATTTTGGACCCGTATTTAGGGCGGAACGTTCCAAGACAAGAAAGCATCTCACCGAATTCTGGATGATGGATGCAGAAGCAGCTTATGTTGAACATGCAGAGAACATGAAGATTCAGGAAGGTCTGATTCGTCATGTGATTCGCGATGTCATCTCCAAATGCGCCAACGAGTTGAAAATACTGGAACGTGATGTCGAACAATTGAAGAAAGCAGATGCCCCATTCAAGATCATGACCCATTACGATGCTGTTGAATATCTGCGGTCGAAGGGTTCTGAGATTTCCCATAAAGATGACCTTGGAGCACAGGATGAAGTCATGCTTACCGAAGGTTCGGATGTCCCCATCTTCGTCGAGAAGTGGCCCAAGGATATCAAGGCTTTCTATATGAAGCGCGACCCGGATAACCCGGAAGTCGTTCTCGGTTCCGACCTGATCGCGCCGGAAGGCTATGGTGAAATCATCGGTGGTTCGCAGCGTGAAGATGACCACGAGCTCCTACTCAGCAGGATGAAGATGGATAATATGTCCATCGACGATTATCAGTGGTTCCTCGATCTCCGCAAGTACGGTTCTGTTCCGCATAGCGGATTCGGAGTTGGTCTCGAAAGGCTCGTTACTTGGATGAGCGGAACGCAACATATACGGGAAACCATACCTTTCCCGAGAATGATATATAGAATTTATCCGTAAGCAGAAGGTGACTGGTTACCGGTTACAGATTTCTGTAATAAAGACGCTCTTCGTGAGCGTCTTTTTTTATATCTGACTCCTATGATAACCGTTTTATATCAAATGAATATCCATAGCCATCCATATCGGTATCCAAGCTGATACCTATCACTTTCCAATCTCATTCCAATCCGTAGAGATTGGAAAGGGATTGGTATTGGATTGGTATGGGATTGGAAAGAGATTGGATTACCTAATGAAATTCATACGACATGCTAAGTACGTACTTTAGAAAAACAACGGCAATGTTCGTATGAAATTCTTTTAACTCAAAACACTCAAATCTCACTAATCTTAATAAGTATATTAATTATATTAATTTCTATATTAATTTTCTTGACATCTAATTTAATATAATTAATTTGTACCTTGATGATGTTAAGGACATCAAGGAGGAAATAAAGAATGAAGAAGAATTCGAGCCTCATCACCTGCCCGGTATGTTCAAGTAATCTTGAGATTAGAGAATATTATTGCACCCAATGCCATACGACTGTCCGTGGACGTTTTGCGATTGATATGTTTGCAGGCTTGAGTGAAAGTCAGTTGGAATTCATTAAGATCTTCCTGGTAAGCCAGGGTAACATCAAAGAAATGGAAAAACGTTTGAATATATCATATCCTACAGTGAAAAGCCGCCTGGCTGATATCATCGAAGTGATAGCTCCACAGGAGAAGCAGACGCAGAATTATGTCGATCTGCTGGAACAAATAGAAAAAGGCAATCTCACTGTCGATGAGGTGGTTAACCAGATCAATCAAAGGAGGAATAAGGAATGACCCTCTCAAATCATGCAGAGCCGCGTCATGTGAACCGCATGAATGCTTTTCATGCTGCTTCTGCCGGTCAGAATGTTCCGGATCCCAAAGAAAAAGAGCAAAAGAAAGAAAGTAATAAAGACCAAAAACCAGATATAACAAAGACAAAACCTCAAATACCCAAATGGTATTAAGGAGAAACAATGGATAACATGAAACTAACTTATTCAGTTGCAATACTGGATGGTGCTTCCATAGAAATTGAAATCGAAAACTCACCACTTTCGATACGTCAAAGCGAAGACAGTGAATTGAAAATGACTGTTGAGAGTACACTATCCAATCCGGATCAAATCGAGAAGTTTAAGAACATCGCTGACCCGACTGAATTGCTGAAGGAAATCTTCAACGTTTCGGGGTTGAAATCATCAAAAGTCACAGTCGAGATCGATGAAGATGAATTGGAACCTTATATGGAGAGAGGCTGGAACAGGAACTTCCATTTCACCATTGAAGTTCCAAAGAATTCAAAGATCTTAGCAGAAAATGAAAACGGTCCTTTGGATGTTCAGAATATAGAACAGGAGATATCACTAACCACAGAGAACGGTCCAATCCGGGTTAAGGATTGTAGTGGTGTCCTATATTTACAAGCTGAGAATGGTCCTGTGGATGTTTCTGAGCATAATGGCAACATCTCTGTTCAAATGGAGAATGGACCTGTGAAAGTGAATGACTGCAAAGGTAATGAAATCACAATTGAGATTGAGAATGGACCTGTTGTTTTCAAGAATTCAGAATTTCCGACAGTCAATATCAAGGGCGAGAATGGACCGACGAGAGTCGATATTCCACAATTGGAATCAGGTGACTACAATGTGGAAACCGAGCATGGCTCCATTCAAATCAATATAGCCTCCGGTAATCACTACGATATTACTGCCGAGAATGAAATCGGGGCTATCATCCTTCAGTTGTCTCAAACTTCCCAGATTCTTGAGAATGAACAGGATGAAGACAGTAAGCGGGTGCATATTAAAGAAGGTGAAGGAAATCTCAAGATAAATATCAAATCTGAAACCGGTACGATCAAGGTTAAAGATGAGAGTTCAAGTGATCAGGAATTTCGCTTTGAATTCAAGGGAATTCCAACTGATTTCAATGAAGAGATCTCCAATATAACCAACTTTGCCACCAACCTTGCCAATCAGATTTCCCAGTCTGTATCAGTTGCGCTTGGAAAGGTGGTGAAAAAGATCAATGTCCCAGATATGGAGCGGAAGCTGGATATTGAAAGAGTATCCGAAAAGATTCAGAAGATGGGTGAAAAGATTCAGAAAGCCGTTGACCCGGACTTTGAAATTCCTGAACCGCCCGAGCCTCCTGACGTACATGAAAAAGAGGGAAAGCTCAAGATACTCGAGCTTCTCGAAAAAGGAAAGATCACAGCTGATGAAGCAACAATGCTCCTTGGCGCATTAAAGTCCAAGGATTAAATAGATCCGTATCGCTTCAAAATCCTCCGGGTTCAGTTCGAAAGGACTGAACCCCTTTTTTGTAAGTCCGAAGTGCGAAGAAGAATTAAGAGTTAAAAGTTAAAAATTAAAAGTTAAAAGTTAAAAGTGGCAGATGTCCTTCCCTTTGGATAAAGGGAAGGTGGCACTTCCCCCCTTGGGAAGGGGGGATTTAGGGAGGTCTTGTGCCGGATGAGTTTGATGTAGGAGACCGCGTCAGCAGACTCTGTCTACTTCGGCTTGAAGTCCAAATATCTAAAAAATTACGGTTGCATTTGTTTATTTGGGATATTTGAACTCCAAGAGGGTCCCCTTCCTTACAGACCTGGAAGGTCGATATCCCATAGCCTGGGGTGAAGCTGAGCGCAACACAGGAAAGGAACCCTAAAAATCATCAAGTACCGAAGGGGCGGCATAAATCATCTACTGGGGTAAATGTGTTAAAATGAAAACATGAGTTGTTCATTCATTTGTTTATTCAATGGGAAGATAACATCAAACCGTAACCATTTTATAATAAATATGCTTTTTGCTTTAGCTATTGTATCTAATTATTAGAGAGATGATTAAGTAAAGCCTGTCCACCAACTACTATATATTGGTCACTATTATTATAGGGAGATTGTATTTATAATTTCCACAATAAAGGAGGAAAAATGAAAAAGTACATTTTGTTCATATTTAGTATGTTATTTTGTATTTTATTATTTGCAGAACATTATGAAAGCCCTAACGGGTATGATCTCGAATACCCACCTTGTGGGGATTTTCAAATCGCAAATCATTATGACATGACCATTGATTTAACTGGGCAGAATAACCTTGAAATGTTCAATTATAATCGCTATATAAATACAAATAATCCGAATATATATCTCAAAATAGTAAATACCAGCATGCCAGTTGAATGTGAATTATATATTGATGGCATTGAAGTTTACCATAATAACATAGATGCTAACAATCAACCTGTACTTTTATCTAATTTTGCATTAAATGCGATTAACGACTGTCATAAAATTGAATTCAAGATCAATGCGCCCATGTTTTGCATTAGTACTTTCAACTTACTGGAATCAGAAACACCCCAGTTTAGCGTAGTTCCTCAAAATGATGCTTATCAAGATGAATTAGGTGATGTGCTTTATATTTTACAACGAGGTAATTCACAGATTAAGAAACCACTGTTGTTTGTGGATGGTGATGATCCTATTAACTCTATGAGCAGGTATTGGTATTGGAAAAATAGACTTCCTGAATACTTATCAAGTGTTTCGAATTTGGATCAATATGATATCTATCTACTTACATTTAATAATTGTCGCCAGGACGCTAGAATATCTGCTATGATTACATTAATGGCATCACAATTCGTACATAACCAATATCAAAACGATTTAGTAGAAGGAAATGTACTCGCTGGATTTTCGTTAGGGGGTATTGTATCTCGATATTCTCTGGCATTTGCTGAAGAAAATCGGATTCCACATTATTGTAAACAATATATAGCAATCGATAGCCCGCAACGTGGCGCAGTAGTTAATTCAGCTTTACAGAAAGAAATTAGTTATTTAATTAATGAGGTGGAAACAGGTACGATCGTCTATCAAAATAGTATGGGAAATAAATATAAGCAACTAAAATTAATTCAAAATGGATTCAATAGTTGTTCAGCAAAACAAATGATTAGAACAAACATATACGGTTCAAATGCTCCTGCTGCAGTATTTGATCTTGTAGGTGATATTATCCCCAGCAGTGATTTTTTGAGTTTTTTTTCGGAGATTAATTTAGAAGATCGGATGGATTATACAAATAATCATGGTCCTGCGGCGTTTGTGAATCAAAATTTGTTAAATAATGATACAAATTATACAAATTGCAAACCAGGATTCCCCTATAAGCAGAACAATATTAATAGCGTTGCAATTTCTAATGGAATGCTTCAAAAAAGTGGGAATATTTTTAATAATAGCTGGTTGGTTACTATAGATACAGAAGTAAGTGAATGGATTGCATGGGCATGTAATGGAAGACTACATCATGTAAATTCATTACCATATGATTGCCAACCTGGATCGACATCAGGATTTGAGGATTCACCAGGGCAGGATTATAAATATGATGCAATATTGGCACCTTTGCGTTCGTCACTATATTTAAAAGCAGAAAGTGTCAAAGGACGTACGAATACAGATTCACAACTTCCGTATTTAAATTATAACGAGATATTAATACCTGCGCCTCCAATAAGTTATCCCAATATGACAGCTGAAGAGTATTTAGCAGACCATTCATATTTTGATCAAGTTTATTTTAAGTCAGATGATGGAATATCCTCTTGTTATCCTGATCCGGGACGTGCTTACAATTGGGATCATGAAGTAGATAATGATAGCAATATAGGTAACAATGTAATGTACAAAGCTCTTGATTATTCTCAACGTATTGAAAATAGGGTAATCTGTATGATATCAGGCCAAATTTTCGACCCAAATCCTGAACTTGTAACAATTAAACCTTATATCAATAACATTGAATTACCTATTACACAAACTTACAGCCAAGTAAATTCAGATGGTAGTTTTTCAATTCCATATACTCTGATTAAAGATAATAACATCGTTCTTAAATTTTATAGAAGCGGTACATTGGTTTCATCTCTTCCTGTACATGCTGTGTATAACAGTGTTTATTGTTATGCCCCGAATATTGAACATTTACGGGCATATACATATCAATATCAGTATGGGAATATTCATATATCACCAACTGGTGATTTTCATACTATCAATGAAGCAATTGGATATTTAAAATTCCAATGTGAGAATAGTTTGTATGACCATACACCGATTGTTATAACCGTAGAACCAAAACTCAATAATAATGAACCATATAATGAAACAATAAACTTTGATTTACTTGCTGGATTTCAGATTCCTTCCCTCACACTTCAGGGAAGTAATCGAAATGTGATGATATCAGGAGGTGACCCATCTCATGCGGTTATTTCCTGTTCAACAATCAAAAATGTTATTATCAAGAATTTGAGCATAAGTGGTCAAACTGATGACATATTAGGAGGAATTACACTATATGGGTCTATTGAATCTGCAAAGCTTGAAGATTGCACTGTGAGCGATTGTATTTCACGTTCAGGATATCAAAATGGAATTGGTCTTAATTGTTCAGTACCAATCATTATCACAGGTTGTGAGTTTAGTTCTAATTGTGGAGATAATCCTTCTGTACAATTAAAAGGTGGGGCAATTTGTCTATCCTGTAGTGCTCCAGCGATTTCAAGAATTGAGAATTGTACCATATCCAATAACACTGCCTCGAATGCAGGGGCGATATTGATTTCTGGTACATCAGAAAAATTAATATCAGGTTGTATATTTGCTGATAATTATGCAAATTGGTTTTCAGAATCTGCAAGATCAAGTGTAATACTATGCGAGGACGCATCAAACGTAGAAATATGTAATAATTTGATCTATTCTTCTGAAGATGCAAATCTGAGTTTTCCTGACATGGGAATTCAATATGGGATTTTCGCGAAAGATAGTGGTTCTCAGAATCATATAATCTACATTCATCATAATACTATTTATAAAAATGATCGAGGAATTTATATTAGTAGATCGTCAGGTAATCTGTATGGTTATTCAACTTTGACTAACAACATAATTTCCAATTTTTCGGATGGGATTGTTGTAAATAATATCCCAAATAGTCGCATCCAAATGTCATATAATGACGTTTATCATTATTCATCAAATCCGCAATCTAATAATATCGTTGGTTATAATGTATCACCTCTGGCGAATCCAGGTATGATTTATGCAGAACCTGCAATAGGTGATGATTTTGTTCCAAAGTGGACAAATTCAATCATCTCCCCATGTATCGATGCAGGAAATCCTATGGAATTAGATCCCGATGGCACCCCCTCTGATATTGGTGCAAGAATAGCAATTAATCATGCAATCGAAAGATATAGTTTTACTGATCCTGATCCTGATAAATGGTACTGGATCAGTTTCCCAATATTAGACAGAATTACGGATAATGCCACCTCAGCTAATAGTTTCTTCGAGCTATTACTTGAATTATACGATGTTTATCAAAATAGCGAATGGGTGTTAGTTCCAAAATATCTTGAAGAAATATCTTGGATGAAACAAGGAAATCCTCATAATATTATCTGGAATTCAAATCAATGGTACAGCGATATGCCTAACCATCTTGTGACAAGTGAACAGGGGTATAAAATCAAATTACAAGGTAATCCAATAAGTCTAACAGAAAGTGGTTTCAACCCTGATACAAACACAACAATTGAATTGCTGTCACATTATGAAAGTTGGTTGGGATATACTATGCAGCAAAGTATGTATCCTCAGGATGC
This sequence comes from Candidatus Cloacimonadota bacterium, assembly GCA_035402645.1. Classification (GTDB taxonomy): domain Bacteria; phylum Cloacimonadota; class Cloacimonadia; order Cloacimonadales; family DAONDQ01; genus DAONDQ01. Next base: position 13,497 of record DAONDQ010000020.1, read on the forward strand.
ATTTTCCTCAATCTGGGATGATTTAGCTATGATTAAGACCAAAGATTGGTGTATGTCGAGAATAGATGATAATACATGGCTTAGCGCTTCAAAAATTTATCCTTTAAATTATGGTGATATGGTGGAAGTGATTCCAAGACATAATTGCAATTTTCACTGGGCAAATCAAAATCCTGTTAATCCAGATAAAAAACCTGAACCTACCAAGTTTATATTTCCGGAAAAGCAGGACTATGTTCCTGTTTATATCAACCTGAAGGATGTCGAAATGAACAGCCTCAAGGAAATAGGACTTTATGTTGACTCTGTTTGTAAAGGAGCTGTTGTTGTAACTGACAGTCTAGTTCAGTTAAGTGCTTTTCTGGATGTTACAGATGTCATGGATTCAACCAATACGGAATTCATTTTCTATTATGAATCAAAATCTCAACCCCAAGAAATGAAAACAATCCATCTTACCCAAAATATGATGAAGAAATCTTTGATAAATGATGACCCGAATTACCCGGTTTATCAAGTCGATATCAGGAATTCTGATGTGGAAAATCCGCAAGTAGTGAAAACCATGCTATTTCAGAATTATCCTAACCCGTTTAATCCATCGACAACCATTTCCTTCAACCTGAAAAATGATGCCAATATCTCTCTTGATATCTACAATATCAAAGGACAATTAGTCAAAAACCTCGAATCAGGTTTCAAGCCGACAGGCAGCTACAAATCCGTATGGGATGGTAAAGACAGAAATGGGAATATTTGTGCAAGCGGGGTCTATCTGTATCGGCTGAAGACTGGAGATACCTGCATTACACATAAGATGATGATGTTAAAATAGGGATATCATGTAAGTAAATAATTCTTACTCCCTCCCTCGTTTTTTATGGAGGGAGTAAGTTGTGACTAAGGATTCAATCCAATATTAAAATTGACATCGATTAATATCAGGAATAGTATGAAATCATGAAGACATTCAGTTTATTTTTCCTGTTTTTCCAGATCAGCATTATCTACTGTATTACTCATACTGTCGATATTGATGGTGCTGGGCAGTATACCTCAATCCAAACTGCCATTAATGCTTCAGCAAGTGGAGATACTGTTCTCGTTTATCCAGGAAGATATTTTGAGAATTTGAATATGAATGGGCATGGAATATCTCTCCTAAGTTTGGAATCAATTACCAGTGATCCCGCTTATATCGATTCAACCATCATCGATGGAAATTATGTTACTGCCTGTATTACTGTGGTAAATGGAGAACAGAATGTGGCTGTTCGTGGTTTCACCTTGACCAGGGGAAAAGGTGGGATGGTAATATTGAACAATTCTCAAGCCACATTGACCAATACCCATATATATAACAATATGACGCTTTTAGGTGGTGGGATAATGGTAGGTTCTTCAACCGCTTATTTCAGCGGTGTTGTGATCCACCATAATTATTCCGGCTGGTGTGGAGGGGGAGTGTATATTCATGGGTTATCGAATATTACCTTTGATAACGATAACCTATGTTCAATTTTCAGTAATACATCCGCACGAGGACAGGACATCTACGTGAATGATGCCCGAACCAACATAAATGTTAATCTTGATACATTTACCATTCAGAATCAGAGTACATATTATGCAGCATATTATAATTATCCCTTATATAACTATCATTTATCAATTCAATATCTTCATACAGTATTCCAGGAAATCAATCATGATATGTATGTTTCTCCCAATGGAGATGATGCTAATGATGGTCTGACCCCTGAAACAGCTTTACGATCAATTAACAAGGCTATTTACAGGACTGCTCAAGACAGCCTGAATCCAAAAACTGTCCATCTCCTTGAGGGAAATTATTCACCGACTTTAAATCAGCAGTCTTTTCCTATCGCCATGAAAAGTTGGGTAAATCTGGTCGGATCAGGGGAAAATAGTACAAATATCCATGTAGAATCAGATCCTATTATGCAGGTAACGAATGTATCTGCGATATGGTTTTTCATGAATACTCATTGCACTATCTCGGATTTTAGGATTACTTATGCAACCAATATTCAAAGTGATGTGATTTTTGGATTGCAGGAGCAATATCTTGTTATTAGAAATATAAAAATCCATGAGTTAAATTTGATAAATCATACACTTATCATTATGCAAGAACTTACAAATTCTCTAATTGAGGGATTAGATATATCTGATAACACTTTTAGCGATGGAGGGATTTTAAATCTATCAGGCTTATCAAATGGAACAATTCAAAATTGTAAGTTCACAAACTGCACTTCGACAGGCTATTCTGCCAGCGTTTGGATGGACCCCTTAATATGGATTACTCCCAATGGCGACATACAATTCGAGAATTGTGTTTTCGACAATCTGACAATGACAGATAATGATAGCCAGTGTATTTCAATTGGAAACTCATATCTAACAGATACCATCATTTTAGAGATCAGAAATTGCCAGTTCACTAATATTACAGGTAATCCCAACTCCATCTACATAGCAGGTACCGGCAATCCGAATATTCTCATCATAAACTCAACTTTTGCAGGATGCACAGCAAGCAATTATGCACTTGTTACTTATGGGAATGTGAATATTACCAATTCCATATTTTACAACAATATACCCTATCAGTTCTATATATATCCTCTGACAAGCGGGGAGCATACTTCATTAACCATTGATTACAGCTGCATTAAAAACGGACTGAGCAGTATAGCCAATCCGGGAACAGGAAATCAAATCCATTATCAAAGTACGAATATTACGTACGATCCTGCGTTTTTGGGAGGAGAAGAGAATGATCCGCTAAGATATTCTCTTTCCAACATTTCCCGGTGTATCGACAGAGGTACACCCGACACCACAGGGCTGGCATTACCGATTGCAGACCTGGCAGGGAATTACCGCATCTGGAATAACCGAATCGATATGGGGTGCTATGAATTCGGATCTGAGCCTGTGGATAACGATGATGATGTGCAGGACCCTGAAGTGTCCTCTACGCTTACGAACTACCCAAATCCTTTTAATCCGAGTACCATCATTTCCTATACCACCAAGCAAAGCGGAGATGTTGCCATAGGAATATACAATATCAGAGGACAATTCGTGAGAAACCTGGTTCATGAAAAACAAGGTGCGGGTAATCATATGGTCGAATGGGACGGCAAAGACACTTCAGGTAAGCAATGTGGCAGCGGAGTGTACTTCTGCAAGCTGAAAACAGGGAACCAATTGGTTACTAGGAAGATGGCTTTAGTCAAATAGAAGCGTACGCTTCTATTAGTTAAAAGTTATAAATTAAAAGTGAAAAGTGGCAGATGTCCTTCCCTTTGGATAAAGGGAAGGAGGCACGGAGTGCCGGATGAGTTTGATGTAGGGGTCCGCGTCAACAGACCCGTTTTTTTAACTCTCTGCCCTTTGGGCATCTCCCTTACAATAAGGGAGAAATGGATCCTCGCTTTCGCAAGGATGACACTTGTTTCGCTTCGCTAAGTTAAGAAGTAAGAAATAAGAACTAAGAGTTGCAGAGCAGAAGGTTACTGGTGGCGGAATGAGGGGCGTACTTTCGTACGCCCATAAATCATTTATCTACATCTACGATCCTGTAGCTTCTTGTCCCCATGCCCAATTGTTCTGTATTTTCGACCTGGTGATCACCTGCAACTCCTGCTTCCTTCAGGAATGCATCCTTACTTCCATACGCATTATTCACCATGTCCAGGCTTGCCTGTTCCAGTGCTACGATGTCCGTCGATGCAAGAATCCCGATATTGTGAATGAATGGTGAACGTGCCTTACCAAAACAGTCACAGTCAGGGGAAATGGACGCCAACACATTGACGTATAGAACATTTCTGCCGTTAGTGATTGCCTTTGCATATTCAGCAAGCCTTTCCAGGAATACTTCAGATGAGACATTCTCCCAAGGTATACGGAAAGCATGAACCGGGCAGACCTGAATGCATTTTCCACAGGCAATGCACTTTGATTTATCCACACTTAATGGCTTGATCGTAATTGCCTTCACGGGGCAGCCCTTTACACAAGTTCCGCAGGCTGTGCACTTGCTGGGAGTATATTTGGGTTGCGTATTGGCATGAAGGGCGAGTTTCCCTCTGTAGGAAGCCATGCCCATGGAGATATTCTTGATCGCTCCCCCGAAACCAGATGCCTGGTGTCCCTTGAAATGGGAAACGACGATGATGGTCTGATAGTTATTGATATGTGAACCGCAATAAACTGCATGGTAATGTTTCCCCTGGAATGGCAACTCCAATTCACCTTCCGAATCAAGGATGTCAATGGGAGCATACGTGAAACCATGGTCATGAGCAAGTTGGATATGAGAGTCGGTATGACCCCTCTTCCCACCGTACAGGACATTGGTTTCCACGAGGGTTGCATTGAACTTTTTGACCAGTGGTTCAATCGTCGTTGCAGGGATGAAGTTCTGATTTCCATCTTCACCGAAATGGACCTTCACACCAACTTTACCATGTACGAGAGAATCCATTGGCGCAAATACCTTTAAAAGACCATTGCCAGATATATCCTTGGTGAAATAAACATCCGATGTGTTTGTTGTTGTTTCCATTGTTTTTCTTCCTTGTGCCTGACATGTCAGAGAAAAGCAGATAAATGCAAAAGCGATGGCTAATATCTGTAAATAGATGAAATTTTTGATTTTCATACTCAGACCCTCACTGAAACTCAGATCCGGTAAATGGAAATATCAGTCTTCCTTATGATTTGATTTGGATGAAGAATCGACGTTCCATTTCTGCCGGAAACTGTACAGTTCCTTGGAAAATTCATTGAGTCGGGAACGAATCGAATCGAGTATTTGACTCATATTTGCCGGGACATTTGATATCTCCTGAATCGGTTGATTCTCCTGCTGAAAGGTGAATTCCAACTGATCCATTTTCTTTGTTTTGCTTTGATTCTTCAATTTCTGTCTTGCACCGTCTATTGTATATTTTTGATTATATAGCATATCCTTGATCATTCTGAGAATTTCGATATCCTCTTCGGAGTATTTTCTATTTCTGCCTTTTTCCTTGCGAGGATGAAGCTGCGGGAACTCGGTTTCCCAATAACGGATGACATACTGCTTTAAATCGAGCAGTTTACCAACTTCACCAATGGTATAATAGAATTTTTTCATCGTTATCTTACTCCGACGAACGTTTTTTATCGATGTTCTGATCAATCATTCTGCATATCCTGCATTTCCTTCTGAAAATGGCAAGTAAAAACAAAATTATGGCAATAATGAGATAGAAATAGGGTGTCTTCACCCCCCATTTCACGTAGGGAGAAGTGATTGTTGTGGTATATAACGGAGCATATAGGTCTTCCACAACATATAGTTTTGATTTGACCATTGTTCTTCCCAGGGGATCAATGACTGTTGAAATTCCGGTATTCGCACAGCGATAAATTTCCTTCCTTATCTCCACGGCACGTACCTTCGCCATCGTCTCATGCTGATAGGTTCCACGGGAATGATAGAACCAGGCGTCATTTGTTATATTAACCAGATAATCAACTTGATGGGAAGCCATGTGCGCAATGAACTCAGGGAATGCAATCTCAAAGCAGATGAGAGGAGAGAAAGTATGTCCCTGAGACTGAAAATAGGAATAGGATTTCCCGTATTCCCAATTCGCCTGTCCAAACTGAACCTTCCAGAGGATTGGAAACACTTTCATGAAAGGCATTCTCTCACCCACTGGAACGAGGATGTTCTTCCTATAGGGTTCATCTATCTTTCCATCGGGATGGATCAGGGACGCTGAGTTATAATAGAGATATTGAGATGGGTAGTTTTCCGGTGCGGAAAGAGCATCCGGGAACCCTGCAAAAATATCCATGTCCAGGGTTTGTGATAAATTCCCCACAATATACTGCAATTCTGGTGATTGAAGGAAATAGTCAGGTATGGATGCCTCAGGCCAAATCAGAAGCTTCGTGCCTTTTGCACCAGCTTCTTTTGTCAGTCTTTCATAGGAAGTCAGAATTTTAACTAATTGGCCTGGTTCCCATTTCTCTGTCTGCGGTATGCTTGGCTGCATAATAGCGATCTTGTCAGGCTGTTTGGTCAGAGGGATTGTATAGATACGGTAAATCCCGTATCCATTCCAGAGAATAAGTAATGCGATCAGTGCATACAGATAGTTCCATTTTTTCAGATATATCTGATACAGGAATACGTTGATCAGGAGAACACAGCCGGAAATGAGATAGATTCCTCCGATGTCTGCTACCTGTATCTGGACGAAATAATCAGCGAAGGCATAACCAACATTGAACCATGGAAACCTGAGTTCCCCAAGAGTCATGAGAAATTCAAAAGACAACCACCAGAAGATAAAACCGTATAACCTGAAATAGGGCAGTTTCTTCCATATATAACCGATCAATAAAAACAGAATGAAAAAATAACCTGTGAAGAGAATCATCATGCCAAATACACCTGGACCTGTGACCAAAGCAATCCAGTGAAGCGCAACAATCGTATAAACGATGGAGAATAAGGCACTGGCTTTGAGGATGACTTTCCAGTTTAGTTCACTGGTTTCAAAGAAATGAAATAAAGGCAGGAAAGCAACGATTGAAAATGAAGCAGTAGCAGGAAAAAGCCTGCTTAATCCTAACAACAAGGCACTGAAGAATACTGACAGATACGGGCGGATATTACCTTTTTGCAGCATAGTTGATAAGCCATCTTTGAACTTGGTGGTCAGTCGTTGTGATGATATAGGGATCGAAGCAGTAAATACCGGTATAAGGATCAATGGAGGAGGATGCTGTTTGATTGGATGGAATGAAGGTAATGTAATTCGTATCCAACCTGTATAAATTACCCTTCATATCGCTTGCCATCTGCCCCTGTCTTGTCTCGATATATTCTCCCAATACAGTAAAAAAGGAAGTCTGTTTCGGTTCGGGTTCATTCACGATCAGCGTGTTGTTTTCAATTGCAAGTTGTATTACATGTGTCACTTGAAACTTACCGAACCTGAACACTTCTTCCGGTCTTAGATCTGAGGAGAAGATGAATTCTCTCGCAATATCATCAAAGAGAATAATCTGGTTGGAAGAATCAATGGCAAACTTGGCAGGTTCTTGTGACCAGGAGACATCATAATCCAGCAACCACTTTCCATCGATATCGAACTTCTTGATCTTTTGCGGTATCTGGTCAAGTCCGTATAAAGCGCCGTCAGGACCGACACCAATATCGGTCAGTCTCTGGAAGTTCTCTTTGGCAAAACCGAGACCACCTACAACATTCACTTCCTTCCCATTCTGAAGAATATGTATGTTCGATGTACCTTTTTCCCATATATAGAGGATATTACGGGAAGGATAATACTGGATCTTGGCAATGCTGTAAGGGGTAGTGATCACTTCATTCTGCTGGAGGCTTGCAGGCGCTGGATTCGTTAAATCCACATTCATTGCACAGCCGGTGATCAGTATGATTAAAGAGCAAAAAAGGAATAGTTTGCTCATTCCATCCTCCTTATCGGTGGACATGCAAATCTCGAAGTTTGCCCTGAATGTTCTTCTTATTCTGGAATGTGTTCATTTCCAGCGTATAAGCAATATCAACGATGGCATTCTTACGAAGCATGGACAAGTAATCACCGAGATTGTAACCAATCATATCAAGGCTGACACCATCCTTCATGACTTTCAGTTTCAGATGGTTTCTTCCAACATTGTAAGGATAATTCGATATTACCACATTCCTGGTCTCAAAGACTGGTCTGGCATTTTCAGGTCCGAAGGGAGCAAATTTAGAAATCCATGACATCAGTTCATCGCTGATATTGTATAATTCAATTTCCTTATCAATGGATATTGGTGGAAGCATCTGCTCAAGACTCAGATGTTGCTTCACGAAACGGTTGAGTTCATTCTCGAAGCGATCCAGGTACTCTTCGTATATGGTTAATCCAACTGCATATTTATGTCCGCCGAAGCTGTGGAGATTATTCTCAACCTGTGTTAAAGCTCCAAAGAGATCAAAGTCGGCAATACTTCTGCCCGAGCCACTGCCGATACCATCCTTGAAGGAAATCATGATCACGGGACGATAGTATTTTTCAACCAGTTTGGATGCTACGATACCAATCACACCAGGATGCCAGCCATCTGAAGAAACAACCATGCAGTATGCATCATCCAAGTTCTTGTATTTCTTATCAATGATCTCACATGCCTGATAAAAGGTCTTCTGGTCTTCCTGCTGTCGTAATGAATTCTGCCGTTCAATGCCTTCCGCCAGTTCTGCGCTTCTTGTCTCATCAACTGATATCATCAATTCCACAGCCAGGGTAGCGCTTTCCATCCGACCTGCTGCATTGATGCGTGGAGCAAGACCAAACACGATGTCAGTTGCATCGAGTTCCTTCTGATTCAGATTGGAGATATTGACCAGGGCATTCAATCCCAGATTCTTCTTTTGGATCAGATGCTGTAAGCCGATGCTGGCAAACACTCTGTTTTCACCAACCAGGGGAACAATATCGGCAATCGTGCCCAATGCAACAAGGTCCAAATACTTATATATATTCTCCATCGTATCGATACCCATTCTCTTATACAGAGCCATGAGAAGTTTATAGGCAACTCCCACCCCTGCAAGGTAAGGAAATGGATATCCGCAATCTGGAACCTTGGGATTGATAATGGCAAGTGCCTTGGGAAGAATCTCTTTGGGATTATGATGATCCGTGATAATAATATCCATCCCCTGCCTGTTCATGGCATCGATCTCTTCCAAGGCGTTGATACCGCAATCAACACTGATCACCAAAGTGGTCTTTTCTTCCCAAAGTTGATTGAGTCCGTTCATGGATATACCATACCCATCGATCATGCGATGAGGAATATAATAATCGATGATAGCATGAAGTCGTTTCATCCCAAGATAGAGAAGTGAAGTGGCGGTTGTGCCATCCACGTCATAATCACCATAGATCGTGATCTTTTCCTGCCTGTCGATTGCAAGCAGGATACGGTCGATGGCTTTACTCATATCATGGAACAGGAAGGGATCATGCATTTGTTCAGGTTGCGGGCGGAAAAATAAATCGATTTCCTCAATGCTAGTGAATTTCTTTTTTAATAGCAGTTCAGCAATCAGTTCCGGACACTTGAAGTGTGAGATGATCTGTTGCTTGAAATTGGACTGATCCGCAGAAAGCGAATCATTAATGATCCATTTCTTCTCCATTGATTTATATATCCTTTTATATTAATAACAATTCAACATACTTCCTGGTAGTATACATCCGTAAGAGTTTTCTAATATCTGAATTGAATTGTAAATTGTAAAGCATAATTTCATTTCTTTTCCACTGCCTATCTTTGGTGGAAAAAAGAAAGCGTCCTGTTCCCAGGACGCTTTCCGTTATGTTTTGTACCCGTACGGGTTTATAGTTATTTCTTTGCGCTGATAGGTTTCCCTACAGGTGTTTCAGTTAGATGCTTGGTACCGCTTACAGCAGTTACGCGATAGAAACGGTATGCTTGATCAGTGCTTGTTGTATATGTAGTGGTTGAAATACCGGTCTGAGCAGCAACCCATGTACCAGAGTATGGATCGTTGGTTCCATACACGGTATAGGAAGAAGCACCAGATACTGCATCCCAGGTCAGTACAATATTACCGCCATCAAGCGCAGCGACAATACCAGTCGGAGCTGCAATTCCACCTGCGGTGATTGTGAATACGACAGGAATCTGGCGAGTCACACCACGAGCGCTGGTATTATTGGAATTGTTATAGACTGCTATTGTGCAGGTACGGCTTGTGTTCGAAAGACCTGTTGCATCGAAGTGCAATCCAACATTTGCTGTTGTTCCGGGTGTTACGGTTCCTGAACCGTTGCTTACCGTTAACCAACCTGCACCTTCTGCATATACATAATTCAGATATTCAGATGTTGCAAGAGTCCACACACCGGAAGATTTGTAGTATGAATTCCCACTGTAGAGGTCAGTTCCCAAAGTAAATGGTGAGCCACTTACATCAGTAGGAACAACGGATACATAGAAATCATCATTCACAACAATCGGTGTGGTCAGAGTATGTGTAGCTTCGGTTAAGCTTACGGCTTCGATATCAGGTGATGTATACAGAACAGTTGTTCCGTCTGCAGCATAGATAACGAAATGGAATGTTGCATCAGCCCATGGTGTGCCTGATGGATTGTAGAAGAAAGATGATATCTGTGAGATGGTAACAGGTTTCAACAAACCAAGGTCTTGAAGTACATACTTGGTTGCTCTTTCTGTACCAGCCCAAGTGTAGATATCAGCATCATCTGTGCTTGCATAGCCATACCAACCGTATGTTCTGCCATGATGGTTCGTGATTTTCACATCAGTTGGCAATGCATTTGCAAGATTCCTATCAAGTACAGGGCGTTTGGCTGCGGTTAGCAATGGTGTTATATTCCTGGTTGAAGTATCCCAAAGAGATACATAATATTGAAGGTCTGTAGTACCGGCAGGATTACCTATTGCCAATTGACGATCAGTTGTCTGTCCACCCGGTAATGTAACATCGAATGAAGTTGGGCTTACACTCAGTTCAGCCCAAGTCAGTTCGAAGTCCTGGCTTGTAGGTTCATCAGCATTGATGACTACACCTGTCAGTGTCTGATCGAAATAGTAAGATCCTGTTGGTTTGGTACAAGTTGCATCATATGTACCTACCAGAATATCAGCAATTTCATAATAACCATCTGCATCTGAAACAGCAGATAAGCCATTGATCGTAACTGTTGCGTTCTCAATCGGAGTTGTTGTTCCATACTTGAACACATTTCCTTTCAGGGAACCATACTGCAATGGAGCTGCTAAAACTGGATAAAGTACATTATCCAGCATCAATTCGTTTTGGTCAGTACAGGCATGATGTTCAAAAGCCAAATAGATACTTTGGTGTGCATAAGCCGAAAGGTCTATCGAGCGTTCGTGCCAAACTCCATCCGTCATTGTTTCTGCAAACAATTCAGTTGTAAAGCTGCTAACGCTAGCATTAGTCGTTGAAACTTTTACAGAATAATGTTCTGCTGGAAAATCTGCATCTAAAGCACTGATCCAGTATTTCAGAACATCACCGGTACTGATGGATAATTTGGGGGTTATCAGATAGTTATCGGGTGTTAGAACAAGACGTGAACTTTCGTGACTTGTAGTCGCTGACTTGGCATCAGCCATCCATGATGCAGATGCTGCACATTTTGCACCTTCATAAGGATATCCTGTTGTAGTTAGGGAATACCACTTATAAGTATCAGCGTCCTGATCAATATTAGCCCAACCGTCAGGTGGGAAGTTTGTTCCCTCGAATCCTTCGAGTGTATAGTCTCCATAACCATTGAGCGTAACAGTAACAGTACCATTACTTGTAACAATGTCAAATGTAATGTTATCTACACCTGCACTTGTAGGATGATAGGAGAATCCGAATGAATAACTCTGACCATTCGTTAATGCAATTCCTGTTGGTACGAATGTTGTACTGAAATCAGTTGCACTAAGATTTGTGATACTAGAAACAGTCAAAGTACCAATTCCCATATTGGTTAATGTAAAAACGCTACCACTGCTGGCGGATGTATTGCTGGCTGTGATAGATGTCCAATTTGAAGTGTTCAGCACAGGAATTGGTGTGGTTATGGAATTAACAGTCAAATTCAATGAAACAGGCAAATTATCGCCACGAGTTGGGGTATGATAAATTGCATCATTTACAAAATAAGCATAAGCCGATTTTGATGATCCATTAAGGTTTGCTGCATCAAAGTGAACTGTTATATCCTGAGAGCTACCAGGCGCTATTACACCCGAATATGATGAAAATCCTGCCCAAACATCGTAGTTTGATAAATATACGCCTTGGCAGAATTCGAAATCATAAGGTCCGGACCAAGCTGTTGCTGGTGAAGCTGTAGATAATATTGACCAGCCCCAGGTTTCTGCTGTCACTTCTGAAGCAGGATATCCTGTAGTTGTATTAGTGGGAATCACCGAAACAATGAAATCCGTAGAGAATGTCATTGGTGTCGGTAATGTATAAGTAGTTACATCAGCATATCCATTTGTAGAACCTGTTGTCCAGGAAGATACTGCTGTAATGGTAGGTGATGTGAACAGAACCGTAGTCATATCAGCAGCATAAATTCTGAATTTGAATGTATTACTTGTTCCCCAGACATTATCGGGATCCTGATAGAATGTATGACGGAGTTGTGTAACCGTCACAGGATTTGAAAACAATCCAAATGAATCTAGAGAATAATAAACACCGCGTTCAAGATATGTAGCGACATTAGATCCTCCAACATAGCTGCCTGCTGTATAGCCATCTGAATAACTCATCCATCCTGATGATGAACGGTCATTCTGTACCTTATTTAGGATGACTCTTGAAGGTTTAACAGGTACAGCCTGTAATTTATCACCTTTTGGCGTGAACTGAGGTTTTTCATTATTCCTGGTCATACTCTGCATATAGACACCATAATTCAAATCAGCTGTTCCAGTAGGATTTGATACTGTTAGAGTTCTATCCATAGTTGCAAATGGATTTAGCGTCTGCGATATTGTGGTTGGAGTTACAGCAATCGATGACCACTTCAATCCGAAATCCTGGGTTGTCGTAGCACCGGATGTGATTGCCACACTCGCAGCATTGGAAGTGAAGTAGGATGTCCCGGGAGCAGAACAGGTCATGGAATAGGTTCCAACCACCAGGCTATTGATTTTGTAGTATCCAAATTCATTTGTAGTTGCACTCTTCAAACCAATGGTGACGAGAGCATTTGCCAAGGGGCTCATAGTTCCATAAGCATAGACATGACCTTCCACATTACCCAAATTTGGAAATGCAGGTGCGGTAGAAGCATCATGAATATAGAAATCATCCAGCATGAATGCAAATTGATCATTCGATGTGACATGGATACCAATATACTTACATACAGCAGCCTGGGCAGCTGTAAGAGTCCATGTATAGAATGTCCAGTCATTTTGTGTTGAAGTCATTGTCACAGTAGCTTGTATCGTATTGGTAAAACTTGCCACCGCATTGGTAGTTGTTGAATACATGACACTGAACTTCTCTGCAGGAAAACCCGATGAAAAGGCTTTCGCCCAGAAGTTGACTGTCGCCGTTCCGGCACCTGACAATGATAACAGTGGTGTGATCAACCAGTCATTGTTCGGTGCACTAGCTGTGACAGTATCCCAGGCAACCGCCATCTTGGAACCACTATGTGTCGATCCTGCCGTAGTGGTCATCGCCGGAGATGTCATACTCGGATTGAATATGATAAAGGATTGCGGAACATTGACATTCGTCCAACTATATCCGCTTACCCCCCATGTCTGTCCCCCGTCAACGTCCGTACACGTCCAAGGAGCAAATGATATGGCAAAATTAGTATAGGATTCAAATCCATCCTGGAAAACATTGTAGGCACATGAACCTGTCAAATTGACAACAACCGTACCGCCATTTGTGACAATGGTATAGGTCGCCGTATCTGATGCATATGCAGTAGGTTCATAAGTGAATCCAAAGGGATAAACACCACTATGCTGCAAAACGGTGCCGGTACTGAAATTTGTCGAGAATTTGCTGGCACCAGTTCCTGACATGGTAGCTGACGTAATGGTCAGGGTTCCACCGCCGGTGTTGGTGATAGCAAAATTATCACCGGATGATCCAGCAGCACCGGGATCCACGTTTCCAGCAGCCCAGGAAGAAGTATTCAAAGATACCACAGGGCTTGGATTGATCCAAAGCGGAGGTCCTACTACCGTATCCAGTATAAATAATTTCGCCTGACTGGAGTTGGTGTTCGTGCTATAGGTTTCAAAAGCAACATAATAATCGCCGGTCTTTAAGTTGCCAATATTAAATGTATATTGAGTAAAAGTAGACGTGAGAACGGTAGTGGTCTGTGCCGTGCTGAAATCATTGAAGGTCAGCATATCCGTTGTCCACTTAACTTTTATTTGTTCTGCACGAGCGGTGGCATTGTTTCTGGCATAAAAACTAATCGTGTTTCCAGCAGAAACCGTAAGCTTGGGTGTTACCAGCCTTTTGCTGTTTACCGTTCCGCTTGCCTGATAATACACTGCGTATGGGGAAGAATTGTAATACGAGCTTTCAACAGCCCATGTGCTGGAAGGTGTGACGACCCAAGTTGAAGGTATTGTCGTCGCGGTATCGAAACCTTCTGTTAACGTAGTCGATGTTGGTGAACCTGGTTCAATACCGACAATGGCTTCACAACCGGAATTGAAAGTGTCTCCTCCCGGGTTCAAGCTGGATAGCACATAATATCCATTGTAATACGAATCCCAGCCCCAATTGAAATGGAATTGGTATGGGTATGCTGTGCCCTGGTAGCCATCCAGGTCAAATGCATGACCGCCAGCAGGGCCAGAACCACTGTAATAGACAGGACGGCCGGCATCAATTTCGGATTTCATTTTTAAATCCCAAGCTGTGTCACCGCCAGTATAACCGCTTTTCTGAATAAGAGATGAAGTGCTCTTATATCCAAAATATGTGGTTAGTGCAGATTTTGCATCATTATCATAAGCTCCAGAACCTCCTGGAGCATATTGCATGTTCACTGAAACACCTAAATGATATAGCAAAGTTGCTAAATATGTATTATTCGTAGTGAGTGAACTAGGCATTAGTGACCATGAATAACTTGTCGTTCCAAAGTTTGCTGTCTGGGTTCCATATGGTGGGCACGAATAACTGTGAGAACCTGTACCCATGGCAGGGAATGACCAATGTTTCATGATTTGCCCCATGGCTACGGCAACGCAGCCCACCGGGGTTCCACTTGGACAGTAATAATTATAATAGGTACCCTGTCCCCAATTCGTTTGAATAATAGGGGCAACATTACGATTTGGTTCATCTAAAGGTACAAATTGATTGGAAGCGACACTTAATCTCTGCCAATTATTCCTAATCACAGGTGTATCGGCAAGATTGTGTGTGCGTGCATATTGGATCTGACCACGATAGCTCCACAGCAAGTCATCAAATTGAATGGGGTGGTTGCTATTGCTGTAAGTTTGGTCCAAACAATATCCTAATACCGGAAGAACATTGTCTTCTGCTGCGACCATAACAAAAGCTTTTGGTCTGAAATTAAAAATATAAAACAGAGGTTGGCCAGAGTCGTCTCTGTCTACATTTGTTTCTACAATTTCTGATGTAGTGAGACTGCTGCGTTCCACTATGATGTTGGTAGCCACTTGCCTTGCCTGGTCAATTGTTATGGGTTTTGCCCAGGTTAAACAAGTGAGCAGCAACATGAGGAATGCTAATAATACAATTTTCTTCATCCTGTTCTCCTTGTTAAGTAATTGTTAACTCGGTTTAGTTGTGTGAGTTGTTCTGTACTCGATCTGTGATTTGTTTATATTCAAATCGGTCTGTAACGATTTGATATATCTATTTAATAGCTTTTGGCATAAATCAATTGAAGAAAATTTCTTTTTTAGATGCATAATGTGATAATCTCTCCTTTAGTCTTAAGAAAACTTAGAGACAACAATATTCCTATTGTTCTCAGGATAATGAGTAATGAACACTGATTTAATCACATTCTTAAAGCCCTACATGTGGATGTGAATACACAAAGGATAATGTACGATTTTTATTTTATTGTGTCAATCGTTATTTTACTTAACCTGTTTAATGATTACACTTCCCGCATAACACGCAAAAATATCATCCCATTATCTCACAAATATTGATTATTTGTAGATAATAAATCTTTCCAATTTTCCGAGTTGGTGAAGAAAATAAATAATATTGCTAGCACTTGTCATAATATTCATTTTAACATAAAGATATTCCTTGACATGCATACAGAGATTTTACAAATTAAATAATATACTTAATATTTTACTAAATTTATTTCTTTGTATTATACGACATATTTATTATATATGACGATAATATGAAAATAGATAATCATTGAATTCAATGAGGCGATTATCAGAATGTACAATGTTAATTTAGTAAACTCCGCATTCTCCATCAAAAAAATGATTCGCAAAACGATCCGGATTGTTACAGACCGGTCCGGATTGTTACAGATACAGACTGAGTTACAAACGTACAAAACGAGCCAAATCAATCTTTGGCTCATCCCCGTGATGAAAAGACTTCCATGTAGAGGCATTCCTTGAGAATCTAAAGGACAGAGGAAGAATTCAAGGTGATCCATACATTGAAGATTTGAGTTTGAACAACATTACTTTCAGACAAGGAGGTAGTGTAAGACAATCTGTTTTTAAAATTCGATGAAAAGAGATAAAATCTCTTAGTATGGAAACTACGACAATTTCCTTATAGGAGGAACTATGAAGAAAGTTCTGTTTTTATGCCTATTATTGATAATGAGCTATATGGTATTTGCAGTTGAAACAGAGGTACAATATCATAACCAACTCTGGGATGCATATTCATCATTACCAAGAGGACTCAGTAATGAATTTGCTGAGAGATTTACTTGTACAGCTAATGTCAATACGCTATTGTCTGCCAGATTTTATTTCTATCACCCAACATCGTTAGGACCCTACACAAGTGTTACAGTAAATGTGTATTCATCCCTTTACGACGCGGGTCAAGACTGGATTCTGCCGAATACCTTATTGGGTACAGTTACAATTCCGGCTTCTTCTGTTGTTGCATATCCTAATTACACTCCTGTTGACTTGAGTAGCCTCCATCTTTCTTTCCGTTCTGGAGATGAATTTTTCATCAGCTATCTTGTCAACGGCGGGTCTTATGGTGCAACATCACCTTATTCAACAATCAATGGGCTTGGTTTATTGGGTGCTAATTCGGATCCCGGTTCTGATCGTGGAGCCCGTATGTATCGCGACACGCTTACCTCTGCTTGGTACTGGCTGTACGAACTTAATCAATGGGATTGGGGTATCAGTGCAATCGTGGATTATGATATAACGCACGATGCTGAGTTAACTGCTGTCAATTTTTATGGAATGTATACCATTCCAACCGCGACTGATATGACCTACGATTGTGATGTGAAAAGCAATGGACTAACTGAAACTAACGTCCCGGTAAAACTGACAATCACCGATGCTGTTACTCATGCTGTAGTATTTACTGATACTCAATATATCGCCAGCCTTGGGGCAACAGCAGTAAATGTAGTATTCAATCCCTATAGCTATACCGCTGATGGTCGCTATAATGTCAAGATAGAGACCATGCTTGCTACCGATCAGGTAACAAGTAATGACTCCTATTTATTTGAGCAACAGGCAATTGCCACCTATCCTGCCACCATCACGTATGATGACGGAACAAGCGATAATGCTTATGCTTATTATAGTGGTGGAGCAGAATTAGTATCATGGATTGCCCCACCATATGTTCCCTATCAACTGACTGATGTCAGGTATTTTTTGACTGATGATACCTGGCCTGCTGGTGATGGATCAGGCAAATTCAGAGCGGTTATCTATGATGATACTGGTACTGGGGGTGGTCCCGGTACGGAATTGTATAATCAACTCATAAACGGAACACGAGGAGCATGGAATACAATCGATGTTTCAGCAGCGAATATTGTTTCATCTGGATCATTATTTATCGGTTACAGACAAGTGGGGGATTATCCTAATTGCCCCGGCATCGGCACCGACGAAACTCCACCATTTGCGGGGGAGAATGTTACTTTTGAATATGATTATGAATTGGGTGACCTTTATTTGAATGGAAACCCTAATGATGACTATATGATCAATGCAACCGTTGCCATTCCCAGTCCTCAAAATGTAACCATTGAGAAGGTCTCCGGCGGCAACAAAGTAAGTTGGACGGCTATCGATGGAGCTACAAATTATACAGTGAAGAGCGGTCCATCACCTGAAACTATAACATCTGTAGAAACAACCGTGTCAGGAACAAATTGGACTGATACAGCGACAGGCTCCAAAAAGTTCTATCGCGTTATCGCTAATTTCGCAGCAAAGGGTAGATATTTGAATAGAGACAGCAAACCCAATTTGACTTTGCCTCCTTCAATTACACCTTTTACCAATGCTATCCGTTATTATGAGGAAGCAAAGCTGTAATATTATCTAATCGTATCTCCCATCCTGCCTATGGTAGGATGGGATTTTTGTTTGAATGTCTATGTGCTGCTGCGTGGGCATCTCAAAATATTCGATAGACCATTTAACAGCTGAACCTTGTCGATGAGGTGTAAGAAATAATAAATACAGTTGATATTTGAGAAAAAAGGAGAATTTATGAGGATTCAACACCTAAAATCGGTTCTTTTGCTATCTTTATTTCTATCTGTTACTCTTGCCTGGGGTATCATCACAGATTATACCTTCTCTGGAGAAACCCTAACTTATACCG
>DAONDQ010000021.1:0-31092 GCA_035402645.1 Candidatus Cloacimonadota bacterium
GAACCAAATAACAGTGGTGGGATTCGAGTAAACAAGGAATATGCCGGTAAAGCCATGCTCAAGATCAAGTCAGGCGATTTCAGGTGTGAAAAGGGTCTCGATTCAGAACGCAACGATCTGCAAATCTGGAAAAATGGACAACCTATTCAATAATATCCTGGAATTGGGTCACAATATCGATTTTTAGTTGAGTGGTTGAAATTTCGGGTGTCCTTGGCAGATACATGACTTGGCAATATTCCTTCAGAAAATCGAATTTTCCTTCCCAATCATCACCGATGGCAAAGATATCTACCTTATGCGCTATTACATCATTAATCTTCTGTTCCCAGTTGTTCTCGGGAATGACTTCATCCACATAACGTATTGCTTTCACGATCTCTGCCCGTTCAAAGTAGTTATATACGGATTTCTTTCCCTTAATCGCATTGAATTCATCTGTTGATACAGCCACGATCAAATAATCACCAAGAGCCTTCAGTCTTTTCAGGATCTGCAGATGACCATAATGAAACAGGTCGTAAGTACCATAAGTTATGACTTTTACCATATTACTTCCAAATGTCGGTTCGTACGGCATTGCTTGGATCGAATGCCCAATCCCATTTTGATCTTGGGATTCTCCAGTCCTCACCGTACTTCTGTGTGATGTACCATTCCTCATTATCGGGAATCGGGAAAACCCTTCCCATAAACTCTCTCTGTTTGAATCCGAAAGGTTCATAGTAATATTTGATGAGGTTTCTTTTCTTTGTTTCCTTATTTCTTTGCCAGGCTCCATGCCATAAACGGTCGCCATCATTATAGAAATAGAAGATATCCAGATAAACTTCACCTTTCCGCCAAGTTTGTTCATATCCGCAATCGATGTCGCCTAATGTCCTTTTTAACGTCCATTTATTGGCGAAGAATGCCTTGTTGATCGATTCGTCATATTCATCGATCATACATCCGACATCGATGTCGAGATCATGCCCAAGGAACTTGCCTTCCCGGTGAAATCCGAGTAAGGTGCCGTCGGTGAGCCACATTTGCTTGCCAAGGTTACGAAAAATATCACTGATTTCAGAAAGCCTGTCCAATGCTACAGATTGATCCAATACTTTCCTGGTTTTCCTGCTGGGAAAGAGTTTCTCGATCATTTTTGAAAGACGACTCATTTATCCACCCGTGTTTCGATGATTTTATTAATTTTATATTGTTCCATCAATTTATCAACAAAAACCTGTGCCCTGTCCTTCCTGAACTGATTGTAATGCGGGGATGACATCTTTTTATGTAGTACTTTAACTTTGGGAATTTCTGCCGATATGATTCCATGCCTGTAACAATCGAGAAAGAAAGCTGTATGTTCCACTAACTTGAATTCATCATTCCAGCGAATCTTCTGAATGGGTTCTGATTTTGCCAGGAAGAAGTTTACTACAAAATCGTAATAATTGAGTCCATCTTCACGCTTATAGGGGCAGAATATCTTGTATAAGATACCATCAGTGAACTTGATCGTACAATTGCTTCTAACTTTTTTCCGTCCATTCATGACCGTACCGGCAAGAATATCGATCTGCGGATGACTCTCTAGCATTCTATACATTTCAAGGATATCCGTATGTTTTGTAAAAATAAAATCATCATCCAGAAGCAGGAAGTACTTCGTTTTTACACGATCGAGCATATAATTGCGTCCATGACTCAACCCGCTGTCAAATTCAAGCTGGAAGAATACCAGGTTGCACCTATGGCTTTTCGTGGGAGGATGTGGTGTCTTGCTGTCATCTGCGATCATCACCGTCAGGGCTTTCCCTGCATAGCCATAGTATTTATCGATACTGGCAAGAAGCCGTTCGAGGGCTTCGGGTCTCTCAAAAGCCTTGATAATGAAGGTGATTTGGCTCAGCGCTTCGATATTTGCCTGTATTGCTTCTTGTTTTTTGCCCATTCTAGGTCTGGTCATCTTGAATCCATCTATGATACTATACTTTGATCAATTTATAATTCTTGAATTCACCAATGTGCATGCCGAAAAGGATATTCTTTTCGATAAAACTCAATAAGCGATACTTGAACAACTCATGCTTGTGCGGAAGACGATACTTGTTCGGCTTCCCTGAATACTGGAGCTTATCCTTCCAATCGAGTTTTGAGATCATTTCCTTCATTACTTCCGGGTGTGTTCCCTTGAAGATGTATAATCTATCCAATGGACCATAATCAAAATACTCCGGTGCTTTGCCGTAGAATTCTTCCGCCTTCGATTTTCCCCAATGAACAGAATCAAGTGCTCTGCGCTTATTCTGCATCAGTTGCGGGGGGCGTACCCAACCATAATGGAATATCTCCGCATCGACAGTTGCCACATTTAGTTTCCTCGTGCCAACTTCCTGGCGGGGATTATCGTAATACTCAAACCACCGGAATGACTGTGCACTCTGGTAAGAATGGATTTGGGGGATATTTCTGACAATCCTGATCTCATGAGGATACCAGCCATGTCCACCCTGGTAGTGGTCATAATCACCCCAGAAATGCCTGTAATTGAAAAGCAAACCTTCGATTCTCTTATCATTCAGCAGTTGTTCGCATCTTGCCTTGATCACTGGAAGATATTTCTCATGAACCACTTCGTCCGCCTGAACATAAAACAGCCAGTCACCTGAGCATTCCTTCATGGCAATATCGGTTTGAATTGAATTGATCATGCCTCTCTTGAACCACTTTTCATCCCATTCTGTATCGATGATCCTGATCTTGGGATCATTGATGGCAGCAACCAGTTCCCGGGTACTATCATCGGGATCACCTTTGCCGATTGCAATGACGAATTCATTGCAGATGGGTAATATGGATTTTATTGATTCGACGATTGGGTAATATAGTTTCACACCGTTGCGGACAAAGGAAAAACCGCTGATCTTCATGATTCACTCCTCCTAAGGGAAGATGTGTATTGTACGTGTATTTTTTCCGAATATGCATTTCCAAAATGATTCACTCATACTTCAATCGTATTCATATCATATTCAAAAGAACAGGAGATTTTATATTCCATGCAGTGGCAAGAAAAAAGTAACCGGACCATGTCCTACCTTCTCTCTTAAGCATTCCAATCTAATACCAATCCCATACCAATCCCTTTCCAATCTCTTTCCAATCTCTCTGGATTGAAATGGGATTGGTATGGCATATGAATCGCATTGGTTTGAGATTGGATATTCCCACGTAATGATATGAGATGACTCTGATGACGGGGTGAAACTTCTATAGGATGTTTAAGTGATATATTTCTTTGTCATTAGAGGTTTCGGGATGTATTATATATAGCAGGAGACAGGGGTTTCCATGAGGATTGGAGATAACTTTTTCTTGACAGCTAATCAGTCGTTTCGTTTATGGCAATATCTTCGTTGAAGCGGGGGAGTAGTTCAGTTGGTTAGAACGTCTGCCTGTCACGCAGAAGGCCGCGAGTTCGAGTCTCGTCTCTCCCGCCATGAGTTTTCGGGTGTTGTCATCAGGCAACGCCCTTTTTTATTGATTTTGAAATCAATGGAGAGCATATGTCCCGGTTTTTGTTTTTCATCTATCGCAAACTGCTCGATCTGCTCTTTCTTTTAGCATATCCATTTCTCCTGCTATTTCTTCCCAAAGATGAGAAACATGAACGTTTAGGCTGGCATATCCCAATCATTCGCAATTGTATCTGGGTGCATGCTGCTTCCGTCGGAGAAGTCAATGCTTCGAAAAACCTCATTTTGGAAATGCTGGAGCAGTATCCTGATAAAGAGATCATACTCACCACCACTTCACTTACCGGCAGGAAAACCGCAAGAACTATCAGCGAGAGATTACATGTGCATTTATTACCATTGGATATCCCCCTGGTGATGAATCACTTTATCATGAGCATCCGCCCGGATATCGTTATTTTGATTGAAACTGAAATATGGCCTGTCATGCTGTACCGCCTGAAGCGAATGAAAGTACCCGTAATTTGGGTGAATGCGAGGATTTCAGACAGATCTTATCCGAAATATAAAAAAATGCATATCATATGGAACATGATAAGGGATGGCATATCACAGATCAATACGCAATCTGAATTGGATGCCGAAAGGTTTCGAGGATTGGGGTTCGGTCGTGTCATCAACATGTATAATCTGAAATTTGCCTTGAAACTTCCCTCATATGACCGAAAGGAATTGAGGGAAAAGTGGCAAATCCAGCCTGATGCTTTTGTTCTTGCATTTGGTTCCAGCAGACCTGGAGAAGAAGCGATGCTGCATGATGCTCTACCTCTTTTACGGAATTCGATAAAGAACCTATTCGTGATTTTGGTCCCCAGGCATCTGAATAGACTGGGTGAAGTCAAAGCCATATTTTCGGATTTTCCGTTCCAATTGCATTCCAATCTTCACAATGCATCGGATGTAATAATAGTGGACAGGATGGGTATTCTTACCGAAGTTTATGCATTGAGCGATATTGCGGTGATAGGCGGAAGTTTCTTCGATTTTGGTGGTCATAACCCACTTGAAGCCGCTTATTACAGTTTACCAATCATCATGGGGAATTATCATTCTTCATGCCGTGACAGTGTGGAAAAACTGGAAGCCGTTAACGGTATCAAATTATCTGATGTGGAGCACTTCAGCGATGATGTCATCGATCTGGCAAATGATGAACAGAAACGTGAAGCGATGGGAAAGGCTGCAAGGGAAGTAATGGAGCAATATGCTCACAGTCTTACGATGAATCTCGAGAGTATTGGTCAGTGGCTGAAGAAAGGAAATGAGCATGAGTGATTTCAAGGAAGCATTGTATTATGAAAAGTTACCGGGAAACAAGGTACGATGCCTTCTGTGTCCGCATGTCTGTTTCATTGAAGAAGGTCATGCAGGTAAGTGTAGAAGCCGTCTCAACCGGAATGGAACACTCTATGCCACTAATTATGGCAACACAGTATCAATGAGTCTCGATCCGATTGAAAAAAAGCCGCTTTATCATTATTTTCCGGATAGCGATATCCTTTCACTTGGTCCGAACACATGCAATTTATCCTGTACCTTCTGCCAGAATTATGAGATCAGCCAGTTTGAAGTGAATACGATGCAGATCAGTCCTGAACAATTGTTGGAATACCTTTCGAAACGTGGGATGAAGCAGGTAGCCTTCACATATACGGAACCGCTCATGTGGTTTGAATATATCCTGGATTGCGCCAAATTGTTCAAGGAGAAGGATATTCGAATCGTCATGGTCAGTAATGGTTTTATTAATCCCGAGCCTTTGAAGGATCTCCAACCCTGCATCGATGCCTGGAACATCGACCTGAAATCCATGGATGAAACATTTTACACTGATATATGCGGTGCCCATCTGAAACCTGTTTTGAACACGATTGAACAGGTATCCCGAACGGCGCATATCGAGATCACGAATCTGCTCATACCGGGTAGAAATGATAGCGATGATCAAATTCAGCGGTTGGTTGATTGGGTTTCACAATTGAATCCTGAAATCCCTCTGCATTTCAGCCGATATTTCCCCAAGTACATGATGGAAGAACCACCCACACCGGCATCGACCCTGGAACGGGCATACAGGATCGCAAAGAAGAAGATGCACTTTGTATATATAGGCAATGTGAATCATCATGAATCATTCAACACGCATTGTTTTCAGTGCGGAGCACTTTTATTATCCAGGATAGGATATTCAACTCACAATGAAGGATTGAATGGAGATCAGTGCAGGAACTGCGGAACAAGGATCTATGGAAAGTTCTGAGATGAAAAACAGGGAACAGGGAACTGAGAACAGGGAACGGGGAACAGGGGACAGGGAACAGGAGATGGAAAAGAGGCAGCATCTGCTGAAACGCGTGTGGCGGAGACTAACTTATTCGGACAAGATTCTGATCTTTGTTTTAATCCTGATCTCGATCGCCATGACCTTTCTTTTTCCGCATCACAGAAAACAGGGTATTGTGGAAGTCTATCAAAATAATGAAATGATTGCCGAATATCCTCTGGACAAGGATCGGCAGTTCGAAATATTACCCGGTTGCAACGCCGAGATAAAAGACGGGAAAGTCAGGATGCTGAATTCTCCATGTAAGAATAAACTCTGTGTAAAGCAGGGCTGGTCTGATTTTGCTCCGATCGTATGCATGCCGGAGAAAGTGAGTCTGATCATTCGAAACGACAATCAAAAGAACCAGATCCATTTGCTGTATTAGAGAGGTGGAATGAGTACCAAGAAACTGGCACGTAATGTTGGAATGATGTCCATTGCTGTCTTCTTCAGCAGGATCATCGGTTTGATACGTGATCAGATCATGGCTTATTATTTCGGAACCACCTTCATGAATGATGCGTTCAATGTATCATTCAATATAGTGAACCTGTTGCGTCGCCTGTTTGGTGAAGGTGCATTATCCGCAGCCTTTGTTCCCATATACAATGAGATTGGCATCAAGGAAAACAAACAGGCTCAGATACGATTTGCCTTGAATGTGCTATCCATCCTGACTTCATTCTTGCTCGCACTGACGCTGATAGGTATTGTCTTTGCCCCCATCATTGTCAAAATAGCCTCACCGGGTTTGATTCCCCAAACCAGTATGCTGGCAATCAAGCTATGCAGGATCATATTCCCTTATCTGTTCTTTATCGGACTTTCATCAACGATGATTGCAATTCTCAACTCCCATGACTACTTCTTTATGACAGGTCTTTCCTCTGCCTTATGGAATATCGGAATGATCGCAACCATTCTCATCCCAGTATGGCTTGGACCCATTACTCGTGCAGAACTGATATTTCAGGCAGGATGGGGAGTTGTGTTTGGCGGATTTCTGCAAACCATCATCAATTTTCCTTATTTGAAGCGGTTGGGATATA
The DNA here is from genome assembly GCA_035402645.1 of Candidatus Cloacimonadota bacterium. Taxonomy (GTDB): domain Bacteria; phylum Cloacimonadota; class Cloacimonadia; order Cloacimonadales; family DAONDQ01; genus DAONDQ01. The sequence goes on from DAONDQ010000021.1 coordinate 6,900, forward strand.
ACTTCAAGATCATTTACCGATTTAGCGGTGAAGCCTTGCGAACCATGTGGAGGCGATTCATTCCCTCCATGATCGGGATTGGGATTCGGGAAATAAACCTTTATGCTGATATCTTCATGGCTTCCTTCCTTCCAGTCGGTTCGATCTCTGCCCTGAGTTTCGGCAACAGGCTTATGCAGTTACCATTGGGTATCTTTGCCATTGCAACGGGTACAGCGGTTTTACCTCTTTTCTCAAGATATACTACGGAAAAGAACTGGGAAGGTTTGTCGGAGAGTCTTCGCTTCGCTTCCATTTCCCTTGCCTATATCATGTTGCCGGTGACAGCCATTATCATTGCATTGGGACAGGATTTTGTGCACATTCTCTTTCGAATGGGGCAATTTGATCAACGCGCAACCATCATGACCTATAAAGCATTGGCTGCATATTCGCTTGGCTTGCTGTTCTTCAGTTTGAATCAGACTCTTACCCCAGTATTCTATGCAAATAAGGATACCAAGACCCCAGTCAAGATCGCAGCCTGGATGGCAGCCTTGAACATCACTTTGAATTTCACACTGATGCAGTTCCTTTATCACATGGGGTTGGCATTGGCGACTTCCATTACAGCCATCGTGAATTATATCATCCTGATGAAACACATGAAGAAGCAACTGCCCGACGTGAAATACAAGGACATTTGGCCCAATATAGCGAAGATCAGTGTTTTATCAGTTTTTATCCTGTTCATCCTACTGGGAGTGAATCATTTCCTCTCATTTGAAAGCAGGTTTCTTCTTCTTTTGAAAGATGCTGTTGCATCAGGAGTCTGTTTAATCCTATTCGCCATCGGGGCACATGCCTGGAAGGTGGCATATAGTGACCAGATACGGAATAATTTATGGCAGAGATTTCACAGGCATTAAAGGAAAAACTCCTACTTCTTCCTGATAAACCGGGTGTATACCAGTGGTTGGATGAGAAGAAGAAAGTCATCTATGTCGGGAAGGCATTGAATCTCAAGAACAGGGTGAAATCCTATGTGACGGGAGTGCCTGTTGACCGGAAGACAAGGAGGCTTGTCGAACACATAGCCGATTTGGATTATATCATTACCAACACGGAATCGGAAGCCTTTGCTCTCGAAGCCAATCTTATCAAGAAATACAGACCGAAATACAATATTCTCCTGAAAGATGATAAACGATATCCTTTTATCAAGATCACTCTGAATGAGCCATTCCCTCGCATTATTATTACACGTGACCTCATGCGCGATGGCAGCAAGTACTTTGGTCCATATACCGATGTGAAATATCTACGACGAACGCTACGTTCCATGGAGTGGATGTTCCCGGTTCGGAACTGCAAGCGCATCATCAACGACGGACCACCTCAATATGAAAGAGCGTGTATCAATTATCAACTTGGACTCTGTACTGCTCCCTGTGTTGGTAAAATAAGCAGGAAAGACTACCGGAAGATCATTAATCAGATCATGAATTTCCTCTCCGGGAAACACAGCATCATCATCGAAGAAATGAAGGAAGAGATGCAGCGGCTTTCTTCTGAAATGAATTTCGAGGAAGCAGCGAAATTCAGGGACAGGATAAAGGAAGTCGAGAAAATCCAGAATTCACAGACCATGTATTTCACCGATGAGAAGAACAGGGATATCATCGGTATCTACCAGGAAGAGAACCTGGGGGCTATGGTTGTCCTGAAGATGCGGGCAGGTAAGCTGATCAACAAGGAATTGTATCCATTGACGCAGCTCGAGGATTCTACTCCCGGTGAGTTGATGAGCTCCTTTCTCGGGCAATACTATTCAAATGTGGATGATTTACCTCACGATATTCTCCTTCAAGTGGAACCGGATGATTTTGAAGTCATGAATGAATGGCTTCATAAGAGAATTCTCCTTCCTCAGAGGGGAGAAAAGAACCAATTGATCACAATGGCAAGGCAGAATGCCTTTAATTATGTGGAAGAACAGAAGCTGTCACACCTGCGGAAAACACACCGCACCGTGTTTCCCGTGCAGGAATTGAAGGATCGACTGAATTTGCCAAAACTTCCACGCAAGATCGTGTGCTTTGATATCTCCACCATACAGGGAACGGATACAGTTGCTTCCGGAGTGTTCTTTGAAAATGGGAAACCGCTCAAAAAGCAGTATCGTCATTTTATTATCAAGACTGTATCGGGGCAGGACGATTTTGCCTCGATGGCAGAGACCCTGGATCGTTATTTGAAGAATGTTCAGGAGCAGGAAAATGAGAAACCTGATCTGATTATCATCGATGGCGGGAAAGGTCAACTCAGTTCTGCGAATGCAATATTGAAGAGATTCGACTTTCCGGACATCTTGATCATGTCACTGGCAAAGCGCATCGAGGAGATATTCATCCCTGATCATTCACATTCCATCATCCTGCCTCGTTCTTCGTCAGCACTCCGATTGATCACGAATATCCGTGATGAAGCGCATCGCTTTGCCATTACATTTCATAGGCAAAGGCGCTCCTCAAGGACATTGGTGAGTGATCTGGATCAGATCAAGGGTGTGGGGGAGAAGACAAAATTCCTGTTGTTGAAGGAATTTGGCTCTGTAGCAGAGATCATGAAGGCAAAACCTGAAGACTTGGCAAAGGTCAAGGGGATAGGTCTCAAGCTTGCCCGGGCAATCATTCAGCAGTTACAGGAGATCAGGACTTCTTCCACTCCGTGATTTTCTGAAGCACTTCCTGCAGTTGATTGACATTGATTGGTTTCGGAATATATTCATCCATGCCCGCGACAAGGAATTTCTCCTTATCTCCCACCATCGCATAGGCTGTTACAGCGATAATTGGAATATGCCCACCCTTTTCCTTTTCCCGTTCACGAATTTGTATTGTGGCTTCGATACCATTCATCTCCGGCATTTGAATATCCATCAGGATCAGGTCAAAAGGTTCCTTTTCCCACAATTCGATTGCCTGTTTCCCATCCAAAGCCAAACCTGCTTTATGTCCCATTCTCTCAAGCATTCTAATCAGTACTTTCTGGTTGATCAGATTGTCTTCTGCAACCAATATCTTTAATGGATGTGCATTGATTTGCTCTAATTCAGGCTCGGAAATCCTATGCTGGTTGGGTATATTTACGACTCGGTCATGAGAAGTAAGCGGCAGGATCACATGGAAAATAGTTCCCTGTCCTACCTGGCTTTCGAGCCATATCCTGCCATTCATCTGTTCCACGATACGTTTGCAGATGGCAAGACCCAGCCCTGTCCCCATCGCGGCGGGAGTGGTGGTGGGATTAGACTGGATGAAGGATTTGAAAACCAGATCATGTTTTTCCAGCGGGATACCGATACCCTGGTCTTTCACAGTAAGATGAAGCATATTAACATTGGAGAGTCCCGATTCTATCTGTACATTACATGCAACAGTACCTTTCTCGGAAAACTTGATTCCATTATCCACCAGATTTGACATGATTTGCGAGATTCGTTTAGCGTCGGAACGGATGATTTCTGGAACATCGTCATCGAAGGTCATTTCCAGTGAAATCTTCTTTTCTTTCGCTTTTATTTTGTACTTTCTTTGAATATCCAGCAGAAGTTCCCTGATTGAAAATTCGGAATCTTCAACCTTGAGGTTTTCTGCTTCCAGTTTTGAATAGTCCAGAATCTGTGTGATCAATTGCAGAAGCACAGATGCTGAAGACTGGATGATCTGCATCTGCTCGAGGATATCCTTCTTCTTTTCATTTTCCATGATCAGTTGTACCATGCCGAGAATGCCATTCAAAGGTGTTCTCATTTCATGGCTCATGTTGGCGAGGAAAACAGTTTTGGCACGGTTTGCATCTTCTGCCTGTTCCTTGGCAGTTAGCAATTCCATCTGGGCTCTTTTTCTTTCAGAAATATCTTCCGTCAGAATGACGACCCGATCGACCTTTCCACTCTGATCCATGATGGCATAGAAATATTGTGCGATCCACTCTGCAGAACCTGATCGCTTGCCAACCGTCTTTGCTTCTGGGATATAGAGGGTTCCGCCTTTTTCATAAACCTGTTTTACTGCTTCCTGCCATTTATCGAGATATTCATCCCTGGAATCGAAACTCATTTCATCTCGGCTGCGATTCAGATCGAGTTGTATACTTTCGTCACTGATTGCCCAGATCTTTCTCCAGGCACGATTATAAGCGAGGAGTTTCCCTGTATTGCTTCTGACGGTGATGCCAAGCGGTGATCCCTCAACAATGGCACGGTTGAGTTCTTCACTAATACGGAGCGCTTGTTCAGATTCCTTCAGGTTGGTAACATCACGCACCATGATCAATACGGTGGTATCTGTGCATTTGGCAAACCTGGCTTCAAAGTTACGCACCTGGTCATCGATCGTGAGTGAAAATTCCTGATGTTCATTGTCATTATTCGTGAGGGTTTTCAATTCATGCTGCATCGCTTCATCCGCAATGGATTTCGGAAGCAGATCACTTAGTTTCTGATCCAGGAATTCTGATATCTTCAGATTTGTCAGTTGCTGTGGCTGGCTGTTATAATCGACGACCATTCCAGATTCATCCACAATGAACATATAGTCGGGGATTGCCTTGAGAAGAGCCTTATTTTTTGCTTCACTGATTCGAAGAGTGTCTGCAATTTCCTGCTTCTCTGCTATTTCGTCTTCCAGTTGTTTCTTTTGCAGATAAAAATTATCGATTAGTGTTGCAATTTCTCCAAATTCAGTGTGATCTCTTTCCAGGCTTGCCATTTCATTCAGATTATCGAACCGCAGGCTTGCGGATATCTTTTTCAGGGGAATGTTGATCCAGTGACGTAGCAGGGAGAATGAAATGATGGTGATCAATCCACCAAAGAAGCAGAACATAATGAAGGTGGCAAGGGACTGCGTGTCGAATTTATGAATAAATACGTTGCTTCTAATAAATTCAATCAAGGCAACGGGTCTGCCATTTTCATCTGCCAAGTTGAAAGTCACATAATCCTGGTTCTGATGTCCTTCCAGATTTTGTGAATGTTCATAATACTGGTCGTAAGGAGCAATTTTCACAGAATAACCGATGCCCTTGATCAATGTGCTTAATACACCTAAATTCCAGATCTTACCGGTTAATACATAACATTCCGTCTTTGAATTATCATTTTTCGAGTAGGAATACGGAATCTCCAATCCGTTGATTATGATGCAGGTAGAATTTGCATATTTACTGAAAAAATTATCAGGGGTTTTGAATAACTTATCAAATAACAGGGTTGAAAACTGAAAGTCATCCGGTTGCAGCATCGTGTCATCAGATGCAGAATAAATCAACTTTCCGGAAGTATTGAACACCCACAGGAAATTGATATCATTCTTCTTCAATAAGGGATTGAGATTCTGTTCCAACCAGGCAGCATTTTGAAACTTGGAACTATTTCCATGATCTGCCAGGTCGATAATGTTAGAGCGTATAAGGTTGAAATGCTGATTTCTCTGCATTCTCAGAATGTTGCTCAGAAGAATTTCCTTCTGCTGTTGATCACTCTGGATCAGAATGTTCTTTACATGCCTCTGACTTTCTGAATAAATCAAAAGAAAAAGCAGAAAGATACTTAGAAAAATAACGACGAGAAGTTGGATCTTTGATTGAATTCGCATTTTCTCCCCTTATAAAACCACTAAAAGCACAAATTAAACCAATTCAAATCATTCCATTGAGTCAATTAATAAATCTACATAGCAATTAAGGGATCGATTCCTAAAAATGTTCTTACTTTTCTTTTTGATAGTTTGCAGCAGCAAGCACATGAGGATGTTCGAAACGTGCTTTCAAATCAACTTTCAAGCGTTCGCAATGCCATGCTGCGGAAGGGCTCACAGCATATTTTTCAATACTGAAGCGCTGATAGTATCGATATTCAGAAAATGCAAGTTTCCCATAACCGCCCAGTATAATGTCAGCGTGTGTTTTCATCTTCTGAAAATATGCTTCCGTAATCCCATGATCTGAGTGCGGTAAGGCAAAATAACGATAGGGTAATGAATATTTGCTGCTGATAAGATCAAGTGATTCAATTGATTGCTTCAATTGCTCCTGAAGCGGGATGCGTCCATAAAATGGGTGATCAATCGAATGCGCTCCGATTTCAAATCCGTTATGCAAGAGATCCTTTACCTGCCCGGAAGTCAGATATGGTGTATTCTTCGTTAAGTATTCCTGAAAATCGATTCCCAATAACTCGGCGATTTCATCGATCAATCTTGAATCCCCATAATTCATTCTTCGCAGTGCCGTTTTTATGTCATAATTAGATGTCAGCGAGGAAGATAATTGTTCCACTTTGCTGTTCAATGAATTACGAAGATCCTTATCATGTTGAAGCCTGTCCCTGATAATACTGATCTTGCAGCGATAAAAAAGTTCACAGTTATCCAGAAAATTCGAAGGGATGAAGATCACGGCGGGGATACCCATGCGAAGCAGGATCGGTTGTACGATGTCGTACAGCTCATGATAGCCGTCATCAAACGTCAATATCAGTTCTGGTTTGCGCTTGGAATCATGATTGGTGCTGTTCAAGAAGTCGGAAACCGAAATAAAATCGTATTTCTTTGAGAGATATTCCAGGTCTTTTTGCATTTCCTGTGAGGATTTCATACGGATCATGTAGTGTAAATGAGGAAGATTCCTGTCTGAGACACTATGATAATAGATCATCAAAGGTTGGTTTTTTCCAATCATCTGTTCTTTTGACATATTACCGGAACCTGTTTCCTCATGAATTCTATACGGGTAAAATCATTCGTTCAGCAAACAAGAAAAAAGCCGGTTTGCACCGGCTAAAATGGCACGCCCAAAGGGACTCGAACCCCAAACCTTCTGATCCGTAGTCAGATGCTCTATCCAATTGAGCTATGGGCGCATATTGAAACTATTCCAATTATATCTGCTGATGTGTCAAGACAAAAGTGTCCGGTATGCCATTCTTGTATGGATCAAGATTCGATATGATCATCCCTCACATCCTTTTCTTCATGCCAGGGTACTATTACCCTTGCATATCCATCATGCCTCTTACGAAAGTATAAACACATAAGTGACAAATGAATATAACATGATCGAAGGATAAATGAAACATGTTTAGGTGATCTTTAGTTGATTCTTAGGTCATTTTTCGATCATGTTTCGGTTATCATATTAGTTGATCAATAGAAGCCAATATTAACCATTCTATATGATATATTCGCGCACGAAGGTTAATGAGAATGATAGCTCGCACGCACCCAAGAGAAGTTGAGTATTCTTCATATGACCGAAAACGGACATTTGCGTGAAGATCATAATTTTGCCAGCTATGATAAAAAATCTAAAACTCTGAAATAAATCTTGCATATTTCTGCCCCATACACCATGTGTACCCAGTTTTTCCAATAACGTGAAAAGGTGGACTGCAAGATGTATATAGAAGAAGCTGTAAAGTACAAGTTTCCACTTGAAAGATTCATATCCGAGGAGAAGTTCGAGAAAGTCAGGAACTTCGTAAAAGACCAATCAACTCCTGTCCTGCTGCTTAATTTGGACATTGTCAGGGCACGTTATTTAGATTTGATGAAACACCTTCCCTATACGAAGATCTATTTTGCAGTCAAAGCCTGTCCAATGAATGAAGTGATCGCACTGCTGCGCGACCTGGGTTCGAATTTTGATGTGGCAAGCCGTTTCGAACTGGATCAGGTGATGTCCCTTGGCGTAGCACCTGAACGCATCAGTTATGGCAATACGATAAAAAAGCGGGCGGATATCGAGTATTTCTATCAGAAGGGTATCAGGCTATTTGTAACGGATTCGGAAACTGATTTGATCAACCTGGCAACGTATGCCCCGGGGGCAAGGATATTCTTCAGGCTTTTAACGGAAGGGCGTGGGGCAGACTGGCCTTTATCAAGAAAATTCGGTGCTCATCCGGATATGATATTCTCCCTGATCCTGAAAGCGAAGGAATTGGGTCTTGCACCTTATGGATTATCTTTTCATGTCGGATCGCAGCAGCGTGATATCGGACAATGGGACGATGCTGTATCCCGTTGTAAGTATTTATTCGATGCAGCGGACGAAGAGGAGATTCCACTCAAGATGATCAATCTTGGAGGCGGTTTCCCTGCTGAATATCTGGAACAAACCTTCCCCATTGAAGAATATGCCAATGAAATCACAAGATTCCTCAAGGAAGACTTTGGGGATGATTTACCGGAGATTTTCCTGGAACCGGGTCGTTCTCTTACGGCAGATGCAGGGATTATTGTGGCAGAGGTCGTGAACATTGCCATAAAATCAAAGCATAGTTCCAATCGTTGGGTATATCTCGATATCGGGATGTTTGGCGGTTTGATCGAAACAATGAATGAATCAATCAAATATCCAATCTATTTCGATCGGGAAGGGGATGTGGAAGAGGTCATACTCGCAGGTCCCACCTGTGACAGCATGGATATCCTGTATGAAGACTATCACTACGACATGCCCGATACCGTACAGATAGGTGATAAGGTTTATATATTCACAACTGGTGCTTATACATCAAGTTACAGTTCCGTATATTTTAATGGCTTCCCACCCTTGAAGACAATGATATTTCCATAAATAGTCAAAAATGACATAAAATAGTAACATACAAGAGGCTATTTTCACATATAAGTGACGATAGCCTTTTTTTATATTTCCGCTAAATATTGATTATCATTGCATTTAACCATCATTATTAATGAATGTGCCATTGGTTCTGAATTTGCACTTAGTAATGCTGTAAAAGAGCAGGACTTTGTGCAGAGAGGCTTCACTCTTTTACAAACATGTATAGTTGTGCGTTTCCATTTTGGGGGTGAAAATGGGAAGGATTTTATTGTTTGCATTAATATTGATGGGAGTACTATTCTCAAGAGCGATCGTTACTATGAACAAACAAACAACCAAGTTACCGCAAGTTGCGGTTGATGAAATGTCGAGCAAGGAGTCTCGGAATCTGAGCAATTATGCAATCCGTTATGCATTGCAGTTTTCTGAGACACAGAACTTCAGCGCGACACCTGGTTTTACCAGGAAGCAGAGTTTTAATAATTTCTATTACAAATGTGGATATATCGATAGTATTAGATATTCCTATGTTGCTTCTGCAAATCACTTTATGGTAAAGGCGTATACACGAACCATTATTGCCGGAAAGAGCGTTACACACTGTTCTATTGCCGCCATGAAAGGTCTTACGATGTCAGGAGGGATCGGTAATCTTGCACACTGGAGATATGACAGCAATTTGCTCGATTCTTCAGGAAACAACAACAATGGAACCGGCTACAGCAATCGCTATAAAAACAATGCTGTCGGTGGTTCATCACTCGACCTGAATGGTTCTAGCGCTTATGTCACGATTCCAGACAGTCCAACACTCGATATGCCTGTGAACTTCTCCTGGACCGTATGGGCAAATTGGAATTCAAATCCGAATGGGTATGTTCCCATCATGGAAAAACAGTCTTTACCATCAAACACAACCTATCGGAACGAGGCAAGTTACAGTTTATGGACATACCAGGATTACCTGCATTGCGGAATACTCACACAGAACATGGAATGGATTGAAGCCGTATCAGCAGTGACGGTGAAACCGCAGGGTAACTGGCACCTGATCAATGTTACCTACAATGGTGCAACAATTAAACTCTACTATGATGGCTCCTTCGTGGGAAGTGCCATGGGAACCGGCGGGTGCCCGTACAATTCATCTGAGTTATTGAATACGGGTCGTATTTGTCGCAATGGAACCTGGATTTACTTCAAGGGCCGCTTGGACGAAACTGGATTTTATAACTACGTTTTTACGGATGAACAGATCGCAGCGATCTGGAACAGCAACGATGGAATCCTGCCTTCTGTGTCAGGTACTCCCGTAGTTGATTATATCAAAGAGTAATTATCATGATATTCATTCTGGAGAGTTTGAAGACCAGATGAAATAAGAGGAACAAATGGGAAGATTGCTTTTAATTGCTTGTGTATTTTTTGGTGGACTATTCTCCACCTACATTGTCAGTATGAACAAACAGGCAGTGAAATTACCTCAGGTTTTTGTAAATGAGATTTCGAGCAAGGAAACTACGAACTTATCGAATTATGCCATGAGATACGCATTGCAATTTGCTGAGACGCAGCACTTCCCTGCAATATCCGGTTTCACCAGGAAGCAGAGTTTTCATAACTTCTTCTATCGCTATGGTTATATAGACAGCATCCGCTATACCTATATGCCTGCGACGAATAACTTTATGGTAAAAGCTTATACACATACTACCGTTGCCGGCAAGAATGTTACGCATTATTCTGCAGCTGCCATCAAAGGAATTAACATGATTGGCGGTAAAGGGAATCTTGCACATTGGAGTTTTGATTATAATTTCATCGATTCCTCGGGGCATGGCAACAATGGGACTGGGTATAATGGTATTCGTTTCCAAAATAATGGACTGAATAATGCAGCGGTGTTTATTGACGGACGTGATGACTATGTAACGATGGATGACAGTCCGACATTGGATTTACCATCTAATTTTTCCATGGCTATATGGGGTAACTGGAACTCTGACCCAAGCGGGTGGATTCCATTTCTTTGGAAACCTTCCATACCAACTGATATTAATTACCGGAACAAACCGTGTTATGGTTTATGGGTTTATTGCGATTACCTGCATGCAGGTGTCCTGACGCAGAATATGGAATGGATTGAGGCTGTATCAACTGTGCAAGTAAAGCCCCAGGGTACCTGGCATCTGATGTGCATCGTGTATAACGGGATCAATCTCAAGATATACTATGATGGTACTGTGATCGGACAAGCAACTGGGACTACTGGCGGACCAATCTATAATTCTTCAGAGCAGCTTTCAATGGCAAGGATTTCGTGGGACGGAAGCTGGAAGTATTTCAAAGGTCGTATGGATGAGATCGGATATTATGACTTTGCTTTTACTCCGGAACAAGTGACGGCTATTTGGAACAGTCCAAATGGTATTCTACCTACGATAACAGGAACTCCTGTAGTAGATTACGTGAGGGAATAAGATAAATCGATAGGGTGACAGCAATGCCACCCTATTTTTTTGAAAAACACAAAATGGTTGGGGAATTAGTCAACTTACAGATCGTTACAACTTCTTTCTGCATCTGAAATGATAAATTGACAAGACTCGGTTCAGACAAAAATATGACCACTGATTGAAAAATGATTTGTATTGAAAATAATATATTTCTCGAAACTAATATGGATTCTATGAATGCAGATATATGGAAATTCAATATTGAATTTGGCAACTATATGAATCCGATTACTTTATCTCAGCATACAGGCATGGTTCAGAAGTAAGGGGAGAGACATTTGAACTAACATGTATGATACCATAGGAAGGTAGAAGATGGGACGTGTATTAGTCATCGGGGTCATTGTCATAGGGGTTTTATTCGTTGTCATTTTGATAAGCATGAATAAAGAGACGGTAAAACTGCCTCAAATCATCACCAATGATCTCTCCTCCAAGGAAACTCAAAATCTTTCCAATTACGCGCTGCGTTATGCCATGCAATTTGCCTCTTCCCAGCATTTCCCTGAAGTGCATAGCTTCAACAGGGTCCAGAGATTCAATAATTTCTTCTATAAATATGGCTATATCGACAGCATCCGATATACCTATGTCCCAAGTGCTGACAATTTCAAGGTCAAGGCATATACACGTACCACATATAATGGCCAGAATGCCTCACATGTAGCCGTAGCAGCGATCGGCGGTATCAATGCCGAAGGTGGAACCGGCAATATCTTGCATTATGGATTCGATAATAATTTCATTGATTCTTCTCCCAATCATAATGATGGAATTGACCACGGAAGCATCCGTTTTAAAACAAATGGAATTAATAGTTCCTGTATATGGCCTGACGGAAATAATGACTGGGTGGAGATCAATGACAACAATTCCTTGGATTTGCCATCCACTTTCTCGATCGTAGGCTGGCCCAACTGGAATTCCAATCCCAATGGCTGGATTCCCATCCTGTGGAAACCGCTGCCTGTTTCGAATACAAATTATCCGCTTCATTGTGATTATGGTCTTTGGATATATGAGGATCATTTATATGGAGCAGTAACGACAGTTTCGAATAACTATATCCAAGTTTCCACTCCCGGAACGGTACGAGCACAGGGGAATTGGCATCTGGCAGTGATGACGTACGGCCAGGGCTATATGAAACTTTATTACGATGGAGAGCTTGTTGCGCAGATTGCAGCTCCCAATGAAGGGATTCTGAATTCAGACCAGGATTTGCAGTTCCTTGCCATGCCTACTGCTGATGGGATCATGTATTTCAAGGGAAGATTCGATGAATTTGGTATCTATGACTATACTTTAACTGCCCAGCAGGTGGCGAATATCTGGAATAGTCCAAGTGGAATCTTACCTGTAGTCCAGCCGAATCCTTATATCGTATATCTCAAAGAATAAAAATTTATTGCCTAAAAATCATATCTCGCTCTGATATCTCCATTGCATTGCAAGGGAGATATCATGTATTATTTACCAATCCAAACCATTCAATCCTTTATGCAGGAAGTATTCATCAGTTTAGGTGTCCCCAGGGAAGATGCCGTTATTTGTTCCGATATTCTGATAGCATCAGATTTGAGGGGTATCGAATCCCACGGTGTGGGACGCCTGAAGATGTATTATGACCGTATCAAGGCGGGAATACAATTTCCTGTGACGAATATCGATGTGATTCGGGATAAATATGCAACAGCAGTCTGGGACGGTAATCACGGGATGGGACATGTCATTGGCTTTCGAGCCATGAAAACTGCTATTGAAAAAGCTTCCCAATATGGGATCGGCTGTGTGGCAGTCCGCAATTCCACACATTACGGGATTTGCGGATATTATGCCAGCATGGCTATCAAGAAGGATATGATTGGAATGACTTTTACCAATGCAAGACCTTCAGTATGCCCGACCAATGGTGTGGAACCCTTGCTGGGAACCAATCCGATATGCTTCGGTGCTCCTGCAGATTATCAATTCCCATTTCTCTATGATGCTGCTACTTCCATCACGCAAAGAGGGAAGATCGAAGTGCTGGACAGGGAGAATTCTCCAACCCCGGAAGGTTGGGCGATAGACCTCCAGGGAAATGCCTGCACCGATACCAAAAAACTGTTGAAGGATTTGGTTGATATGACAGCCTCCCTATTGCCCATCGGCGGAACTGATGAAGTTTCGGGAAGCCATAAGGGTTATGGTTTATCCACAATGGTCGAGATATTGTCCGCTGCCCTCCAAAACGGAAGTTATCTGCATCAGCTACATGGAACGGATGAAGATGGCAAACCTGCACCCTTCAGGCTGGGTCACCTTTTCCTGGCAATCAATATCGATTTCTTCACAGATATTGCAGATTTTAAACGAATAACAGGTGATATCATGAAGCATCTCCAGGATTCCAAGACCATCCCCGGTAGAGATAAGATCTATATTGCAGGTGAGAAGGAATATTTATCGGAGATCGAAGTGCGAAAGAATGGTGTTCCCATCAATGACAACCTGAGAAAGAACCTGGAATACATGAAACAGGATCTGAATATTCATATGGAACTTTTCGAATAAAAGAATAAAGGAGAAAACCATGAAGAAAGTATTGGTCATTTGTTTATTGATCAGTGCAACTGCATTTCTTTTTGCAACTGATTTCACCTATACCGGATTCCTCAAAACAAGGGCTGCAATGTTCAATACGATACCACCTACGGATGAAAACAAGACGGTGCACTATATCGATTCGAAACTGAGTTTGGAAATGACCTTTGCCACCAGTGAAGCCCTGAAGGCAGTCTGGAAAGTACAGGTTGGTTCCCGCAATTCGAAATACATCGATTACGTGGAATGGGGGAATAGCCAGGAAGGTGGAGGCATCGATACACGAGGTATCAATCTTCAGACTGTGGATGCGTATCTCGATTACAATTGTCCAGTGACGAAGGCAGATTGGAAGGTGGGGCTCCAGTGGTGGGCTGATGACCACAGCCTGGTATGGGATGATGACTTTGCTGCAATCGTCATGAGTAAGAAGTTGTATGATATCGATTGGGAAGCGGGTTACGCGACACTCGTGGAAAGTGATAACTGGGATGAAGAGGGTCCGAATGATATTGATAGCGACCTGTATCTACTCAACTTCAACACGAAAATGATCAATATGCAGAATTTATTCAGATATACGGAAAGTGATGGCATTGGAGAACCGAAGGTAAATCGATTTGAAATGTGGCTCATGCCGAATACGGTTCTGACTTTGAATCAACTATCCATTGATTTGATGGGAGCCTATTATTATAGTTCTGAGAAATCAGGTCATACAGATAGCGGTTGGGCATTATCAGCGAAGGGTACGATCGATATCAAACCCAAGTTTGGTTTCGATGTGCTCATGACAAGCGGTATCAATGCCAATGATACGAAAAAGACCAACGAGTTCAAATCGATTTCCGAATGGTACATGAACGGACTAACCATCTTTGGCAGAGGTTCCTCTCATGAACATGCCTGTATCGGTTGGAGTGACTTTGGTGTCTATAACAGGGGACAGGGTTTGATGTCACTTGTAGGTACAGTGGAAGTACCGGTCAGCACAAAGACAACCGTTACGGGAGCAATCGGCAATGTATCCTCCATGACGAAGAAATATATACAAGACGGTGAGATACATGAAACATCCGGCACTGAAATGGGCTTTGAAATGAATGTGGCAGCGAAAACTGCCATTACCCCGGAACTAACGCTCAGTGTCCAGGGCGCCTTTGGAATACCGGGTGATTTTTACAGTAGCGAGGACTTGGATAATCTTTATCAATTGAATGGATATATCCAATATTCATTCTGATTCTTTCAGGAATAATCAAGCCTGCCACCTCAGTTGGCAGGCTTTTTTTTACATCAGAATATCTCGTGTAAGGACTGGATATAGGGTTAGGAATGTAAACTCTAACTATCAGATTAATAAAGAGATAGACTCGCATGAAAGAATGTGATAAACTCCTAATATTCATGGTAACCTACTATAATAGATAGAGTTAAAGACGCATTTCCATAAAAAATATCTTGCCATTATTTTCAGCATATAATAAAAATGAACCATTCATTAACAATAACAAATAATGTCGAAATTAACCGGATGAAGGAAATATGAAAAACAACTTTCATCCATGTAGTATCAATTATGTTAGGAGGATTGATTATGAAACGTTATTTAATCTTAATTGCTCTATTGACAATGACCATCGTATTGTTTGCAAAGCCAATGTTCCAGGCGAATCTTGGTTTTGACATGGCGGGTTCAATTAAATCTGATGCTAGCGGAGACAACGGTTCTGATGCGAAGATGGGAATCACTCCATCATTTGAAGCTCTTTGGACAGTGATGCCCAATATGCTTGTTGGCGGTGGAATTGGTTATCAGTTGAATCGTGGTATCGATGAGACTGGTGTGCCAGACAAAGTCAAGTTTGGTTTCCTTCCCATTTATGCTACTGGAAAGTATGCATTCATGAAGAATCTGCCTGTCACCCCTGAAGTCATTGTGAACCTTGGCTATGATTTATTCATGGGAACAAAGGAATTCAAGTATGATGACAATGCCGATCTCGGCGGTGGAATCAACTGGGCAATCGGTGTTGGTGCAAATCATCCGAAGGGTTACAACCTTCAGATCATGTATGAGAATTTCAATGGCACCTACAAAATTGATGATTTAAATGTCGATCAGAAAGACACTTATTCAACAGTGTCAATCCAATTAGGCTATCGTTTCTAAACAATCAGAAACTATAATTTCAGGGTCGACAACCGAAATCCGGTTGTCGGCTCGCTTTTCATACTGCATTGCATTGTTCGAGGGTGTTTGGTAGAGTCATGTTTGGCATGTTTCGTTTTTTGTTTTTTCGATGAGCCTATTCTTTCATGGAATAGGCTCTTTTTTTAATATATGGAGAGTTGCATAGGTTGAGAAAGTGTTATCTTTCCATATATCAGAAGATTAATCCGATAACTCTAATTTTCAAAAAATCAGAGTAATAACGATAACATTATGAATATGAATTAACTAATAAATCAATTAAATGAAGAAAAAACTTGCCAAAAAAGTAACCTTGTGAATAAATATCAATGTCTAGTATTTATGTTGGATTTAAGAATCAAAACACTAACGTCAATATAACAAGAAGGTTCCAATATCATTAATCAAATTGAACGATGAAACGTAACAAAACAAAGAACAGGCGTCATATAGTTTATGATGTCCATGCCCGGTAAATGTTGAACCGGGTGAATAACAGGAGGATAAAAAAGATGAGTAAAAAGTATCTTATTCTTGTACTGCTAACATTCGCAGCAATAACGGCGAATTTATTCGCTACTGAAAGTCGTATGGACGCAATGGGCGGGATGTATGGTTACACACCTGATAACACAGATATCTTCTTATATCCCGGTGCAATTTATAATTACAACAAATTCGTAACCTGTGAAATGAGAAACTCAAGCGACAATACTTGGTCAATTGGTGCAAACCTTCCACTTCAACAGGGAATGATCCTGGGTGTATATTTCAATCAACCGACTGGAATCGACATTGATCCTTTTTTCTCGAATCATAGCGATTACAGTTATGGTGATCTGGATATCAGCAAGAAGTTGGATGTAATCCTGGGTATCAAACAAGGTCTTGCCTTTGGTATCGGACTTGCCGGCAGTTCTTTCTCTCCTTACAAGGATCTGAAGGAAAGCGCTGATTATCTTGACCTGAAAGCCGGTATGTCAACTGACAAGTATGACATGGGTGTCATTCTTACTCTTCCTTTCGGTAAAGTCGAAAACTCTGGTACAAAAGAAAAGCTGACTTTCTTCGATATGGGATTAAACTTGAATGGTAGAATGTATCTTATTCAGAAGCCGGGCTGGACTCTTTACGGTTTAGGCAATATCGGTTTCAATTCCAACACTGGTAAATACACTCCATCTCAAGAAGATAAGTCAACTAATCCCAAGATCACACAATCCACCATCGATTTGAATTTAGGTTTGGGTATTAATTATGATGTAGCAAAGAACACCCTCCTTGTATTGGGTGTCAGACCTATTGGTTTGGAACTCTACAGTGAAAAGATGACCCCAGGCAAATACAAATTCTCATCAACAGATTTAATCATTCCTGAATACAAAGTCGGACTCGAAGCTCAGGTTCTTCCCTGGTTAGTACTTCGTGCCGGCGCTACTGAAACCTACACCATGTATTCAGTGAAGGAAGATGATTCAGATGGTACTGAAGTCGAAAACGGTTCTGAATATTATTCCAATTTCAACAGCCAAGTTGGTATGGGAATGAAGTTCAAAAACCTCACATTGGATACTGTGCTTAACAAGCAGTTCCTTTTTGACGGACCTGATGCAGTCGGTGGCACTGCTCCTGGATTCAATTCCAAGCTGTCTTTAGGTTACAAGTTCTAATTACAAACCAATAAAAAAGGGTCGTCAATTGACGACCCTTTTCTTTTTATCTTTCGTTATTTATTTCAGCAACATGATCTTCTTCACAGATACCTGGTCCTTACCTTGGTTCAATCTCACGAAGTAGATTCCTGAAGCAACCTCTCTTCCTCTGTCATTCTTTCCATTCCACTGGATATCATGTCTACCGGATGTCAGGTTATCATTCATCAATGTCCTTACTTTTTGTCCCCTGACATTGTAGATGGCAATTTCTGCCTTTCCGGGCTTATTCATCTGGAAAGAGATCGTGGTGGTTGGATTGAATGGATTCGGATATACTGCGATCTTCTGCGTTAATTGCTGTGCATGGTCATGCGTTGAAGTTGTGTTATTCCGCACCTGAATCTGACCTGTGTAGGTTCCCGGTTCTGTTGGTGTGAATGTGTAATTAACACCAGTTGTCAGCGGATAGTACTCATCACCGAGGATCATTTGCGCTGAATAATTCTCAGGGAAGAGTGTCTTGTCACAACTGAAGATGACAGGAGTCGTCGATCCAACCGTTAGTGTGAAGTTCCACATCTTATCGACCTGCACGGAATCCGATTCAAACGGTTGCTTGAATTCACAATTCAGTTTTCTGTATGGGAAGTTCGGGAAATTATGCGGATTTTTATCGATAAAGAACTGAAGTGGAGTATCGAGCGGTTTCAAGGGTGGTTCCGGCATATCATAAACATAATCGAAATCATCTGTGGAAACCGAGGAAGCCCCAACAATCACTTCATCCTTATCAATACCTGACTGATTTGCCGCCACTTTTAGCTCCCATCCCGTTTCAGAAGGCTCGATCGGATTGCCCGGGAAATAGGGAGTGAATTGGCAAAGAAGACTGAGCCTGTCATCTGCATAGACATACATATAGAAAGACTCGAAAGGATAAATCGTATCCACTTGCTGATACATTCCCCTACGATAGGCATAAATTGCCCTGGAAATCAGGTTTTGCTGCAGCAATTCCCCGCAATTATAAGTCACGTTATTCAGGACGAATTTCAAATCCTTCATCTCATATGGACACATATGCGGGTTCGGAACAAGATTCCATCCATGCTGAAGGTTTACACTCGTCGTGGTCTTCTGAATTGGTAGAGTCGAAGTATAACTGAACGGTGATGTGGCATTGACCCAATAACCTGAGCCGGCATTAAAACTGTTGGTCAGCGTGTAGGTATCTGGATCGGTGTATAAAGACAATTCAGAACCGGCACCAAAGGCAACGGTAGAACCGATGCTCGAACCGGACCATGGATTTGAGAACATGGACAGACCCACAGGTGTTGCCATCACGATCTGCTGCGGCATGATACCGACAGTATAGGATGATGTGTAGGTTCTGATCTCACCATCTGTTCCGGTGACCTGTATCTTCAGTTTCAGACCGTTTTTCGTCATGTTTTGCGGCACTGACCACTGATAACTGGAAATATTATATGCCAAATCGGATGCCACCATCACGCTGTCTGTATCGTTCGCCAAATACAAATCGTAGTGATTGACGAGGAAATTGAATCCTGCGCTCCATGAGAAGGTGGCAATGTCAGTCGCCTGGTACAGACGATTTTCCATCGAACCAATACTCATGGTTGGCTGCAGATTTCCCCAATAGAGGATGAATGACTTGTAATTAGAATCCGGTGCAGTATAAACAAGGCTGTCAGTTGCTATGTTCTTATATTCGAAGGATGAATTATTATAAAGATAGATCTTCTCCGAATTTCGTGTGTAATTCGGAGAGAGTTTCACGATCATTGTCTGTCCCACACGGTCTGTTTTGATGCGTATCTGCCAGACCTTATAACTCTGAGTCAGATCAAAATCCGCATGGGTTTCCTGTCCCAGGTACACGCCATTCGTTGACCAATATTGCTCGTATGATGCTGCTGAGACATAATTGGATGCTGGAACACCGGGTTTGACGACATCATAATAGGCATCGCTGCCGTCCGTTGCATACGGGTTGATCGAGAACATTACACTGTCCCGCACGGTATGGCTTGAATTGTATGCCAGCAGATAGTAAATCGGACGTGGAGAGGAGGTGACAGTGAAATTATGATCATACTGGACATTATTCAAATTCACTGCTGTGATCTTGTAAGTATAGAATTCACCATTCTGAACATTTCCGTCTTCATAAGTATATACCAGGTTGGCGGTCGTTGAACCGGCAAGATTTGCAGCCGTGGTATAATCGGCAATATTCACATAAGTACCTTCGTTGGTCTTGCGGTAAATGATGAATCCCTGGTTACCATTCTGAACATTTGCGATCCATCGAAGGGATACGTCATGATCTCTGCCGATGGCAGTAAGACCGGAAATCTTGGCAGGTCCGGTCATGACCTGTATCATATTCGATTCCGCAGAGATATTGTTGTTATAATCCCGTGCCCTGATCTTGAAATAGTACTCCGTGCTGAAACCCAGTCCGCTCACAGATACCTGGCTCGTTGCCTGGCTTGCCAGGGAAGCATCATTGTCTCTCGTAAAAAGGCTGTAATTGGTACCTGTTATAGGCTGGGTGGAATACATGATCTCATAACTCCTGAAATCGTAATCTGAACTCCGATCCCATTTCAGATTCACATAATCGTACGATTGACTGAATGCCTGCAGGTTTGTCGGAGTTGTGGGAACCTGGTTATCATTCAGGGCAAACATCTGAGGTAAGGTGGTTGCAAGGCTGTGGATCATGGGTGCATAATAAGCCCAGGCATGATCATACACATGGTTCAGGTTGAAGGTTTGCGTGATGGGATCATAGCCATAGAACCAATTGAGGTTATTCGTGGTTTGATCATAGCAATTCGGCAGTTCATCCATCTCGACGTGCAGAAACGGGTCGATCACATCATAATCATTCCATCCCGCAAGTGTATAAACCGCCTGCTTATTCTCAGAGAATCCCGTCAGATCGATACTGGTGTTGCATACAAACGATGTATCTTCATTCGTATAGACCATCGGGTAAAGATGATTGAAGAAAGCATAATAATCATTGAATTTAACTTCTCTGTGTATGCCGATCGTATTTGCCGGGATCATGACAGGAGAGCCGTGGCAGATCATATCTTCGTGTCTGTTGGACAGGTCACGAATCGGCAGATCGAGGCAGTCACTGAAATAACCGGCGGATACTTGATTGCTGGCATATCCAACGTGACGATTCCAGTCATAACTATGGATCTGGATTGACATTTCACGTTTGCCGAACTGCTGTCTTATTTTATCACAGAATTTCTTATATGCATAATTGAATGCGGTTGCTTCGATACGGGATGGGTCGCTCAATGAAGTTGAATTTGTGTATGTACCTGTCCAGGCAACTTCTCTGCCTGCTCCGGCAATCTGAAAGAACATGGCGTTCCATTCCACAAATGCATTTTCCGCCACATAGGCAGCGATATAGTCGTCATTCGGATGGACCACGGTAATGGCAATGGGTGCTGTCGCTTGCGGATAGAAAACATAGATCCCCCAGCCATAATTGAAACCTCCGAGTTCATCATCTCCGGGGTCTGTAGTTCCCTGGTTATCCGTAAAATTCATATTCAGGGTTTCTCTTAACAGGTAGTAGATACGATTTGTTTCAGTATCATGAAACTCCACAACCTCATATGGGAATCCGTTCGCATTAATGCTGTCCTGTGCCGCATCATAGCGTCCACCGACAAAGGCATCGATGACATTGTTCCAGTGTGTCAATTCTGTTGTGGTAGCCTGGTGGAATGCACCAAAACCATTCGTTTGCCTGTCCCAGGGCGCATAAAGATTGTAGTTCGCAATTGCAATGCCTTCCGAGATGTGAGACATCCATCGGTCATATTCACAGGCTGTCTCTCTTCCGAACAGGAAGTTCTTGAATGAGCCGGTCTCGTGAATAATGTCTGCATAGCACGTGCCGAACATAAAAAGGACGAGTAAGATGAAAAATGATCTTCTCATGATAGTCTCCTTGGTCCATGTATATTTTTTTAGAAATATATTACACATTCCATTCCATTTCAGTTTACGAGATGTTATTTTCCCATGTCAAATGATTAATTCGTATTTCTTACAATTCCATCTTATCTCTTCACTTCAGTTCAATTCTCTGAAACTTTTAGTTTTTAGTTCTTAGTTATTAACTTCCGTTCTGCTTTCTGCCACTGCGTGGACAGCACGAATGTGCTGACATCGAAGTTTGATAAATTTAGGTATTTTGAAACTTATTTATACTAAATCAGGTAAAGATGTCTTAAGGTTGTGGCAGAAGAGTTTTCTTGTTACTTCTTTGATGATACAAAGAAGTAAGACAGCAATCCGTGGGTACGAAAACCCACTCCAATAACAGGTTGGATAACCTGTGGTACAACAATACTGGCAACGCACAGGGTGCGTTGTGCCACCTCACGGGGTGAGGCGTTCCGTTATGTCATCCTCGCGGAGGCGGGGATCCAGGACTCCCTGACACCCTCTGTTCAGCAATTTCATTGCCCATCGATTCTTTGTAAAGCCGATGCAGAGGCAGAGACTCCCAGGTCGGTCGTCTCTACGACAGAGGGCGACAATGCCGGTAGCCCCTACAGCATACAAAGCATTACCTTTAACCATGAAAATCCTTATCGAAATCCAAACCAAAACCAATACCATACCAATCCCTTTCCAATCCAGAGAGATTGGAATGAGATTGGAAAGGGATTGGTAACCCATTGGAAAGGGATTGGAATGCTAGCACCGACTAGTTACAGCTTGACACCAAAGCTCTTTGACTTAGTACCGTGAAGATGTGCAATGCGGAGATTTCCAAGTTACAGCTTGACACCAAAGCTCTTTGACTTAGTACAGAACAGTCGATAGAACGAATCGTGGAGTAGTTACAGCTTGACACCAAAGCTCTTTGACTTAGTACATCAAGCAGATAGGTATGACTGCATTGGAAGTTACAGCTTGACACCAAAGCTCTTTGACTTAGTACCAAAGGCGATCAATTCAAAGAAGCGACAAAGTTACAGCTTGACACCAAAGCTCTTTGACTTAGTACCAACGCTCTGACAACCACAAGGACAGAGATGTTACAGCTTGACACCAAAGCTCTTTGACTTAGTACCTCTGTGCGTGTCACAGATTCTCTAATTTAGTTACAGCTTGACACCAAAGCTCTTTGACTTAGTACCGTCACGCAGTCGCAATGGCAAACGCTCATGTTACAGCTTGACACCAAAGCTCTTTGACTTAGTACACAAGAGATGAATCCTTCTGACCAGCAAACGTTACAGCTTGACACCAAAGCTCTTTGACTTAGTACCTTGTAATCGGTGAATCTCAGCGGATCATAGTTACAGCTTGACACCAAAGCTCTTTGACTTAGTACTCTCCAAGATCAATTACGATCTACAACAATGTTACAGCTTGACACCAAAGCTCTTTGACTTAGTACTTTGAAGGCTTTTTTGAATACATCCTTTCCGTTACAGCTTGACACCAAAGCTCTTTGACTTAGTACTAACCCATTCTCTGTCCGGGTGATCAGAAGGTTACAGCTTGACACCAAAGCTCTTTGACTTAGTACGGCTGTCATTATGATGATGAAGTTGTGCTAGTTACAGCTTGACACCAAAGCTCTTTGACTTAGTACGGAAGCAACGGTGGGATGGTCAAAAGTGTGGTTACAGCTTGACACCAAAGCTCTTTGACTTAGTACTCATTATCAATCGCTGTGCGTTGTGCTTCAGTTACAGCTTGACACCAAAGCTCTTTGACTTAGTACATAAAATCCTGAATCATCTTCTGTACTTCAGTTACAGCTTGACACCAAAGCTCTTTGACTTAGTACCAAATCAAAGGATTGGGTTGACTGGATGAGTTACAGCTTGACACCAAAGCTCTTTGACTTAGTACTCTCCAGTTGAAGTATAAAGGCGAAAAGAAGTTACAGCTTGACACCAAAGCTCTTTGACTTAGTACGACGTCCAGGCAATGATGGGATGCGTTCCAGTTACAGCTTGACACCAAAGCTCTTTGACTTAGTACAAGCATGAAGTCATCATATACCCATGCATCGTTACAGCTTGACACCAAAGCTCTTTGACTTAGTACTGAATATGCTATCACCAATCAAATCCTACAGTTACAGCTTGACACCAAAGCTCTTTGACTTAGTACGGAAGAAAAGGCTGATAAAGAGCCGGTTGAGTTACAGCTTGACACCAAAGCTCTTTGACTTAGTACGGATTGGTGGTGATCCTAAATGTAAACATAGTTACAGCTTGACACCAAAGCTCTTTGACTTAGTACTGCGATATACGTCAGGATGATAAGCTCAAAGTTACAGCTTGACACCAAAGCTCTTTGACTTAGTACGACCAAGCTTTCCTTATTGTCGAGAGTATCGTTACAGCTTGACACCAAAGCTCTTTGACTTAGTACCAATTCAATGATGGTGTAGCTTATCCCAATGTTACAGCTTGACACCAAAGCTCTTTGACTTAGTACATATGGTAGAGGATATCATGACAAAGAGAAGTTACAGCTTGACACCAAAGCTCTTTGACTTAGTACCGCTCGTTTGCTTAGGATACCAGGAT
>DAONDQ010000022.1:0-30527 GCA_035402645.1 Candidatus Cloacimonadota bacterium
TCAATGGAAATTGCGATATTATTCTTCTGATAATAATGCACAAGACTCTGGCGATATTTGTCTAAACCTTGGGATGGTCCATACTCTAGCACTTTCTCGTCGTACTTATGATACACGTCGATCATCTCTTGAGGAGTCGGTATATCAGGTTGTCCAATATTCAAGTGATAGACTTTCACACCGTTCTTTTTCGCTTCATTGGCAAAGGGCATGAGCTTGCGGATGGGAGAAGCTTGAACTTCTTCCGCTCTCTTCGAGATTTGCATGATTACACCTCAAACTTATTTATTTGTCATACTATAGGGACAATTAACAAAGCGAAATTTTCATGTCAATTTTTATCTTCACTTATATATAGACTTAGATACATGGATAAGCTCACTCCATACATGACATACAGATAGGACATCTGATTTATATGGACAAATAAAACCGAATATCCTTAAATTAGCTAAATAAATATCGAAGGTGACTCCACTAAAAGATGACTAATATTTGATAATGGTTTAAATATTGCTTTAAAATTTCAAAACTATCATTAATATAAACATTGTGGAAAAGGAGGAAAAATGAGAAAAATTATTTGTATCATGATCCTGCTCGTATCCATCACATTTATGCATGCTGCGGCAGTGATTATCAACAGTTCAAGCACAACACTTCAAATCCTGAATTTAAAAAGCAGTACTTATGATGTAAACATTAATAACCAAATTGCAGTTGTTACATTGCATGAAACCTTTAAAAACACCTTTAATTCAAATGTCGCTCCCAGGTTTTACTACCCTTTGCCTGAAGGTGCTAGCGCAACCCAATTACGCTGGTTCTCCCAAGGTTTATGGTGGCAAGCCAACATTTCACCAAATCCCTCTACAACACCAGGTGGTCCAACTTCATTCCCGTCGTATTTTACGAACTACGTTGGTTCGATGCCTGTCACTTTCGATTTCACCACCGTTTTATATCCTGCTGATACTCTTGCTGTTGAGTTGACATACGTTCAACTACTCCCGTATAAAAATGGAGTTGTAGATTTGAATCTAACGAACAACTATATAGCCATCCAATCAGCCTCATTGCAGTCACAGTCACTTAATGTGGATATAACTTCGACCAGGCAGATCACATCCCTATCTTTGGTCACACCATCAAATGGTATTACAGAATTCACGAACAATCATGGATCATGCCATTACGCCGTCAATAATGCTTCTGCAAACACGAATTACCATATGCAATATTCTCTTGCCCTGAATGAACTCGGATTATGGTCATTCAGCACAGAAATGGATTCAGTACCCGATTTTTATGGAAATGGATTCTTCACTTTCATTGTTGAACCGGATCCATCGAATAACACACAAGTCATCAATAAAGTGTTTACTCTCATGATAGACCGTTCGGGCAGTATGTCCGGTACTAAAATGGAGCAGGCAAAATCCGCTGCCACCTATATCGTGAATCATCTGAATGAGGGAGATTATTTCAATATCATCTCATTCAATGAAGCTTCTTCGGATATATGGACAGAGCACCATAATACGCAACCTGCAAATATCTCGACAGCCCTGAATTACATCAGTGGTTTGTATGCGTCCGGAATGACAGATATTGGTGCCGCTTTTGGCATGGCAGTCCCACAATTCAGCAGTTCAGCCGAAAATACTGCGAATATCATCATTTTCCTGACTGACGGTTGCCCAACCGCAGGCTTAACTGATACCCAGCAATTAAGGAATTATATCAATCAGTTGATCGATAACAGCGGGCATCCCATATATCTTTTCAATTTCGGTATTGGCAGTGATGTCAATACGCAATTACTGACTCTTACCGGGGCAGACAATTCTGGTCTATCGACATTCCTGGGTCAGAATGATGTGTATGCCACGATCACGGATTTTTATAATAAGATCCGAAATCCTGTGCTTCTTGACCCTGTTTTAACGGCAACTCCCAATAATGCCCTCCAGGAAATGTATCCAAATCCGCTTCCGAACCTTTATCTTGGTTCGCAGATGATCATCAGTGGGCGTTATACCACCCCGCAGGTAGTTCACCTTACTTTTAGCGGTCATTCATTCAATCAGCAGGTAAGCTATCAATATGATATGAACCTGACTGGAGATAATGATCCTACAAACCAGTTCCTGACGAAAATCTGGGCAAAACAGAAGATCGATTATCTTCTGGTGCAATATTACGGAATGGACACTACGTCCACTACCGCCCATGAAATCAAGCAAACGATCATCAATATCAGTATGATGTGGGGTGTCATTACTCCATTCACGAGTTTCCACAGTGGTTCGGTACCGAATGTAGATGAAACTTTACCTGTCCCTACATCGAATTCGGTTACATTACTCGGTAATTATCCGAATCCCTTCAATCCAACCACATATATCAAATTCTCAATCAACTCTGATCAGCATCTTCCCGTTTATATCAGAATCTATAATATCAGGGGACAACTCATTAAAGTCCTTGGTATTAAAGCGCATGGTAAGGGAATGTACCAGGTGATGTGGGATGGTACCGATCAGCAGAACAAGAAAGTTTCCAGTGGTGTGTATTTCTACAATCTCGAATTTGGAGATGTGATCCAGACTGGAAAAATGGTACTTATGAAATAAATCTCTAGATGGTAAAAGGCTAAGATCGAGATTGCTTCGCTCTTAGCCTTTTTTATATGGATGATCACCGAATCGGTTCATTCAGTATCTGCTGTATCACTTGCATTTTCACCGGTATTTCATCCTTATTTCGTATAAATACCGGTTCAGAATAATATACACTGATTTTTGAAAAAGGTTTGGGAATACGGAACCTGTCCCATGTCTTCAATATCCACTCATGGTCAATTTCGGTTCTAATGGGAACAATAGGCAAACCTGTCATTAGTGCTAAATAGAGTGCACCATCCGTCATGACTTCTGCTGGTCCTTTCGGTCCATCAGGTGTAATCCCCAAGACATGGTCTCTCCCTAATCTCAGCATTTCCCTGAAAGCCCTTCCTCCACCACGAGTCGTTGAACCGCGTACAGTGATATATCCCAATGCTTGTGCTGGTCCAGCTACAAGTTGTCCATCCTTGGAAGAGGAAATGATGACCACTCCTTTGCGAAAACGATGCCGAATCAACATGGGCAGTATATTTCTATGCCAAAAAACATAGATCACAGGTTTCTCTGAATAGTGATTTTGTTTATTTTGAAATTTCAACGTGCAATTTAAAAGCAGGAGCAATCCAGCTCCCAGGTATTTTTCAAGAAGGAAGCCTATTTGTGTGATTTTTCTTTGCATACGAATTGTTCGATTAGATCAGCGGTATTCCCGGATGCAGAACGTTGACCCAATAGATCGTGGATTTGTGTCAAGGCATCTGAAAAAGCCATGTACTTCTCAGGGTCACTCATGATTCGATCTATGTTATTGCGTATATTCTGTGGATTTGCATCATCCTGGATGAGTTCTGGCGCAAGATCCCGGTTGAGAATAATGTTTGGCAATCCTATTCTCTTGATTTTCACGAATCGTTTTCCCAATTCATAAGACATTCGTTGTGCTATATATGCGATCAAAAACGGAGTGCCGATATAGGCTGCTTCGAGCGTTGCCGTTCCGGAAGTGATACTGAGAAAGTCACAGTGCTTCATCATGGGATATGTATCGCCCTGTATGATGTGAGGTTTGACTGTTGGATAGTTGGAAGTGATTTGTTCAAAGACTGAATCTTGTATCGTAAATGCCTGTGAAACAAGATACTCATATTTCTGCGATAAATAGAGATCCATGGTCTGCATGAATACTGGTAAAAGCCTTTTCACTTCATTGACACGGCTTCCCGGAAAAAAACCCAGCCATTTTTTGCTGGGATCCAGACCGTATTTCTCTGCAAATTCATCTTTCGTCATGGAAATGTGAATTTCTTCTGCAATCGGATGACCAACATAGGAGCATTTCACACCCGCTTTGGTCAGTAATTTTATTTCAAATGGGAGTATGCTCGCCACATGCTTGGTATATAATCGTAATTGCTCTACTCGATGCGACTTCCACGCCCAGAATTGAGGACAGATATAATAGAGTACGGGAATTCCGAAAAGGGCTGCTTTTTGCGCGATTCGCATGTTGAATCCCGGATAATCGACAAGAACCACTAAATCAGGTGGGTCTGCACGGAACCAGGCATCGATCTTCTTTTCCATCTGCAAAAAGAAGGGAAGATGCTTCGCCACTTCAATGAATCCCATGACAGCAAATCGGTCAAAGGGCACCAAAGGTTGAAAGCCTGCTTCCTCCATGCTCAGCCCGCCAATGCCATAATGTTCTATATCGGGATGACGGCGGCGCATCTCACGTATGACCTGTGAAGCATGCAAATCTCCTGAGTTCTCACCGGCAATCCAAAATACTCGTTTCATTTGTCTCCCCATTTCCATTTCGATAACTTCAATTTGTACCATTGGTTTTAATAGTCAAGAAAAGAGTGGAGCAGATTCCAATCATAAGAAGTATCAATTTTCTCATTTGAAAAAAACTCTAAGATCTCTTAAGCATCCCTCAAGCCTCCCTCAAGAATCCCTTAAAAGCTGAGAGATGGTTAATGGTATTTTGATGGATGATCAAGGTTTGTTTCTATGTTTTTCAAATTACGTGGGAAAGTATTAAATCGTTACTTCCTTTTGTAGAGTAAGATTCAAAACTTACAATTTTCGTATCATATATAAAGGAACTTGACGTAGAATTCCATCCACAATATGAACAATATTGAGGAGTTATGATGAATATCGATAAAGTATACACGATATTAGGCGAACGGTTCAAAACATATAAAACACCTGTGGTTGACTTCATTGAAGCGCAGACAAAAGACCCTTTCAAGGTTCTTGTCGCAACCATCCTGAGTGCCCGTACAAAGGATGAAACCACTACTGAAACGGTGAATGTGCTGTTCAAGAAAATCAATACCTTGGATGATTTGGAGAAAATATCGGAAAAAGAATTGGATAAACTGATCTATAAAGTCGGATTCCATGCGACGAAGGCAAAGCATCTCAAACAACTGCCTGCCGTGGTGAAAGAAAAATTCAATGGCAGCATACCTGATGAAATTGATGATCTTGTTCAACTTCCCGGGGTGGGAAGAAAAACGGCGAATCTCGTTCGAGTGATTGCCTTCAAAAAACCCGGTATCTGTGTGGATATTCACGTACACCGTATCTCGAATCGATGGGGCTATGTGAAGACCAGGAATCCCTTTGAAACCGAGATGGCTTTGCGAAAAATCCTTCCGGAAAAGTACTGGCTCTGCATCAATTCATATATGGTGGCATTTGGACAGAACCACTGCACTCCGCTCAATCCACATTGTGATACCTGCCCCATTTACGATGAATGTCAACGAGTGGGGGTGAAAACGAAACACACAAACAGTTAAGAGTTAAGAAGTAAGAGTGGTACTTAAAGTTGATTCTTAATGAAAAAGTTATTTTCAAAACTTCAATACATTTCTTCTTGACTGATATTTATCATTATTTATATTTAAAATGAGAGCGTTGTAACAAGGAACACATACTTTTTAAAGAAGGGACTATGCATGTTTTGCAGGTTTTTCCAGGTATTTGCAATGCTCTTGTTTTGCACAATTTTAAAACTATTTAACCAGTCTAATCAATTTTTACACCACTGTTACAACAATAGGAGTTCCCATGTATAGATTTGTCTTTATCCTGTTTATTGCATTACTGATTTCCGGTTCACTTTTTGCCCAAAACCACATGGACATCATGACGACCATGTCAGGTGAACGTAACTACTCAAAAATGGGATTCGTGATGACTACACTGGATTGGAATGGTGATGGACACGATGATTTGGTTGTTAGCTCAAATAATTGGAAACCGGTAGAATATCAATCAGATCCTTATATAATGCCTTTTGGGAAACTATATTTTTATATGGGTGGATCTAGCTTCGACAATGCCCCGGAAATGGTCATACCCGGAAGTTATCAAAATGAGTATCGTCTCACAACTTCTATGTGCAACGCAGGGGATATGAATGCAGATGGATTTGATGATCTGGCTTTATTCAGGGCAACGATGTACGAAGGTACCAGCACATCACATTACGATCTGCAGCTTTGTATCTTTTATGGTGGAGTCAATCCTGATACCATACCTGATTACATACTCACTTTCCCCAGGGAAGAATGGTCTAACACCTATTGTTTTGTACGTGGTTTGGGGGATATCAACCACGATGGACATGATGAGTTAGGATATATCCTGAATAATAAAATTAATACCGATCAAGGCAGAATCGGTATTATCCAAGGAGAAAATCACGAAAATGTAGTATTCAGGGATTTGGACGATACTAGAGAATCTATTGATGTTGTAGGATTGGGAGATGTCAATTTCGACGGTATAGACGATTTCTGTCTTGGATATGGATATGGTCCTTGGGAAAATCTGTATCACAGAGTTGTTTTGTTCTTCGGAAATTCGACCGGAACATATAATGATAGTCTTGTAATTTGTGATAATTCAGAGATTATTTCTGCATTTTCTTATCCGGCAGGTGATATAAATTGGGATGGATACCCTGATTTTGTGAGTTCCTATTCTTCTAGTGGAGCGAAGATTTACTTTGGTGGACCTGGTTTTGATGGAACCCAGAATGTCACTTTTAATCCACCCTACAACGGTGCATGGAATGGTGAGGGCTTTGCACATGGTGATGTGAATGGCAACGGCACAGATGACTTGATGGGTACTTTTGTAACACAAGCAGATGGTTATGGAGACGCATATCTGTGGATGGGAGGAGTACCCATGAATGGTATTACTGATCTGCATATCACACCGCCCAGTCTGCCCTGGCCTGTGATGATAGATGCCGAGATGTTCGGTTTCTGCCTGACCATGGGGGATTACAATGCTGACGGCTACTGTGATGCTGCGATATCCGCCCCCTTTGATTATGGCGGAGGGGATGGTTCGCTTGGTTATGTGTTTGTTTATGCCGGGAATCCATTATTAAATGATCCCACACATGTTATAGATGATAACACTCCAATAGCTTCTAAAATGCAATTATTCCCCAATCCGCTACAGCCATCAAAAGAAAATCTGAATGTTAAATTTATAACCCCCCTTAATCCCCCCTCGGGGAGGGGGGTGGAATCCTCAACCTTCGAAATTTATAATATCAGGGGGCAGAAAGTAAAGTCGTTTATCATTACTGCAGAGCAAACCAAAGCCGGAGCAGCATCATTCAATCTGCCTGATCTTCCGACTGGTGTTTACTTTTGCATCTTTGCAAATGGGAATTTGCAATTGAAAGAGAAAATAACAATCGTAAGGTAAAAGTCATGTAACTTACCTACCCACAATGATTCATGAAAGAACTTTTTAGGAGGAGCAATGAAAACCGCAATATCTATTTTTTTGTTTTTATTATCCATATCTGTAACTTTATACGCGCAGCAAAACAACGATTTTCTACTTGGGGCTTATGAAATCACGACATATGCAAGTACAGGTGAGAATATCCCTTATCTACAGAAATTGCAGGATGCACATTATAATAGTATTCAAGCAGTAAATAACAAACACTATAATGACCCTGATTTTCACCAGGGGGCAACTCCCCCCGGAGATACAGATTTTTCAACACTAACGAATCAAATGACGAATTATGGAATGTCAGCTAATGTAAGTGACATGTTCTATCCTTACACTGGTACAGGCAGTAATCATACTTATGATTTTCCTAATACTATTCCGGGCATTAATTTCTTAACTTCAAGCAATTATTTCAGGTTTGAAAGCGAATACCGCTATTTTAATACAGACTTAGTGCAGGGCGATTCAAATCTTGATTGGTTATTTTACAAGGTTGATTATGATGTTCCAGATAGTCTTTCATATTATACCACAAATCCAAACATTTCGAACGGATTTGCATCCTCATATCGTATTCCTATGGCAGGCAACGATCATACCTACAAAGTAATATCAGGCGAACTTAAGCAACGATGGAATTCTAACAATTGGTATGTATTTAAAATATTCCATTTTGCTGATCACTGGGATAATACATCAACGGGTATGCAAAATCAATATTTTGAAAATACTAAGCTGCATATACTGATAGCATTAAAATGGGATACCCCAGATTCAACAGCTTCTTATTACAACGATAATCTGTTGCATATAGATTTTATTGGTAGAACAAAAAATGGTTATGAATCCTGTTTGGAGGATGTTAGAGATTTGGATTTTGAATCGGATTTTCCGGATTGTTACACTAATGATTTGAAAATTTCGAGTTACAATCATAATCATGTAACTGATTTTTTAAATGATAGAAGTGGTTTTCATATTTTTTCTTACTCGATTCCTCTATCTGAATTGAAAGCACGTGGCATTATTGATGATTCAAATTATCTAAACTACATTGCCCCAATCATTAAATGGAATCAGCACCAAGCAATACCTTATGTATCTATCGACTATATAGAATTTGAAGATGATGTTCATCAGAAAATGCGGGAACAGCCAAATCTCCTTAGTCAATGGTTAACATTAAGAGTAAATTCCTATACAGATTTATCCAGTATTAACTCCTTTTTTGGGGTCGATGAACCTGTAATGGGTAATTTTGATTCATGTAAGCTTATTAATTTATCTCCAGGTACATCAAAGAAATTGATCACAAATATCTGCAGTTTTGGGGGAAGCAATTTCACAAAACCCAATGGTGAGCAGATCAGTCACATTACGGTATTTAATGAATTAGCCAAACCTCAATACAATTGCATAGATCCATATTCTTTATTAGATTCACTAAATTCTCAACCTATCACTTTCAATGATGAAAACAGCAGTTCTTTTATCCAGAAAAGTATCGATAATACATGTGAGGAATATTTAAAAACCAAATTGCTTTTGAATGATTTCAATCAACCAGTACCATTCTACGCGGTAACCCAAAGTTTTGGATGGTGGAATGAAACATTACATCAATGGTATATATGGATATACCCAACCAAAACTATGCAAAAATGTCTTCAGTACTTACCTTTATGCTACGGAGCCTCAGGTATTATCAGCCATGCCATGAAACATGGTATTCCGGAGTATGTGACACCGTTACTTGATCCTGCGAACCCCGATTCAAATTACTATTCATTGAAGGAAGCGAATAAAAATATTGAAGTGTATGGACCCATAGTTAAGAATGCAGTATGGAAAGGCGTGAATTGTCTGAAACCTGGGATATACTCATCTGATTTCCCTTTGGGGACTGAGCACTTTGCTAACATCGCTGTTGTTGATCAGGTAACAAATGATTATCAGGGATACGTACAATGTGGTTTTTTCAATAACGGGCAGGATAATTACTATATGCTTGTTAATAGAAGAACTGAGAAATTTGTGTCATCTAATCCTCCCCATCCAGCATTTGCACACCCTTATCAGATTCCCATTGAGAGATATGCAGAGTTTTACCAAACATTTGATCCACAAGTTGTTAGATTCTACTTACAATCCGATGCTGAAGCTCTTTATGGAACTCGACCAGGGTTGTTCGATCCAGCTACTTTTGATCTTCAAGTACCTGATCAAGATGGTAATTTAGATGTTACATTACAAGCGGGAGATGCAAGTCTCAGACAGTTGGTGTCGGTACTCCCAGCTGATATTACTTCAGATTTGACTACTGATCGTGATGTTTGTGTACAAAATGCTGTACGAATTCAAGATGGAGTAAATGTTACAATTTCTGCTGGACGAACACTAAATATGCTTAAGCATAGCCGAATTGATATAGGACACAATTCCTCTTTAACGATAAATGGAAATCTCAATGCTGATCTGGCAAGCAAAATCAATGTTTTTGAAGGTGGATCATTATCGTTCCAAGATGCAATTTGTAACATGAGTGATTCAACATTAATTAACGTAACAAATAGTAATTTATTAATAAGACATTCGGAATTTAATACCAATAATAATCATCTCTGGAATGGATTTTTGTGTAACGAAAGTGATGTATCTATGTTATCCAGCTCTATTTCGAACGCTATGACTTCCGTAGATTTGAAAGGAACAAGTTTTCAGATGCTGGGAAGCAAATTA
This sequence comes from Candidatus Cloacimonadota bacterium, assembly GCA_035402645.1. Taxonomy (GTDB): domain Bacteria; phylum Cloacimonadota; class Cloacimonadia; order Cloacimonadales; family DAONDQ01; genus DAONDQ01. Next base: position 10,155 of record DAONDQ010000022.1, read on the forward strand.
ATTGTTCCACAAGATTGTATCGGAATTAATGTTGTTGATGAAGGTACTACAAAGACCATACTCCTGTCCAGTCATGAGGAACATGAGAATGTGATAGAGGGTGCAAAAGGAAGTACTAAAGCTACAGGTTTCTATATGAACAGCGGTAAATGTCCACTAATCTGTAAATCAACAAAATTCTCGGATTTGTCAAACGGTATTGAATACTCATTATCTGAGGAAAAAGCAGATTCAGTAGCTAATTGTCAGTTCGAGAATTGTATTCTTGGAATAAATATAACAGGTGCAAATGGTTTATCATCAATCTCTAACTGCGTTTTTGATGTGCCAAATGAAGGTAAGGGCGTGTGCACACATCGTTATGTTCCACTTGTCAACGAATGTTTCTTTAAAGGAAATGGATCAGGAACCAGTTGCGTTGGATTATATATGGATGGAGCTACAGGTGGTTTAGGCAATAGCATCGTTAATTGCATTTTTGAGTCACTAGATTGTGGAATCGAAAGTCGTGAATCCATAGTTAGATTTCAATCAAATTATTTCACAGATAATGCTCAGGGAATCATAGTCCATAACCTATCTCTTATTGATTGTAGTTTTAGCGCATTAAATATATTTAACAACCGGGCTTTTAATTTTTCATTTCTGACTGATCCCAGTATCACTGACACAATGACATTTTGTTATACACTTGAGTTGTCTAAAGGACACAATGATTTTTATCATTTTGGAGTAACCAGAGATTTCTGTTTTGGCCAACACTATCGCTATAACGGCCCAATAAATGCAACTGAAAATTACTGGTCTTCAGATAATAATGCGCATATATTTGTCACTGGTGTATATATACCAGTAGTGTCTCATTGGATCAATGTCGGAATGGTTGATCAAAATCCAAATACTACCAATGTAGTAATCATTCCGAATAATAGGTATGAACAAGCATCTGCTTTCGAAAATGAAGGAGATTATTCATCAGCATATTTGCTATACAAGCAGATTTTGACTGAAAGATTACCTGAAGAAGAACAATTTTGGGAATTATGTGTTCCCAGTATCTATAAAATTGCTTACGGAGCTAAACTAGATTTTGATGAATTGATAGCATATTATGGTTCCGAGATTGCAGTCACAGTAGATAAAATAGAGTTAATCCGCTTAATGAACGCATATAAAGCAAACACATGCTTAGCGAAAAAGGATTATCAGGCTGCTGCCGATTTGATTTGCGAGAGAATAAACAATCCAATATCAGAAACTGATTCGTTGGAAGCAGTGATGGATTTGGAAATAGTGTATGTTCTTCGGGATTTGGATGGGGCTAAGGCACCTATGGTTACAAATTTTGCCCAATTCCATTACCCTGATCTGCAAACCTTCAATATCAAACATGAAGAAAATTTAAAAAAACTACAAGATCTCTATGATTGCCAAAATGAACCTGATAATACTATGTCCTGCTCATTCATGTTAAATAGGAACTATCCCAACCCCTTCAATCCTTCGACAACCATCGAATATAGTGTGCCCAAGTCTGCAAAGGTGAAATTGAGAATTTACAATATCCGTGGACAACTCGTGAAAGAACTTGTAAACCAGACAGTTGAACCCGGTAGATATAAAGTGGTATGGGAAGGAAAGAATAATGCTGGACACAGTGTTGCATCCGGTGTTTATTTCTATCGCATAGAAGCCAATGGTAAGACAATCACAAAGAAGATGTTGATGCTTAAGTAGAATTGAGTCATTTCAAAATAAGAGACGCTCGAAAGGGCGTCTATTTTTTAATTTTTTATCAATTTCCTGACGGTTACTTTTTCTTTGTCCTCAATTTAAGCACTTTTATCCCGGTATATATTGAAGGTAACAATTACTTCTTAACTCTTACTTCTTAATTATTGCAGTGATCTTCCGTCTCCATAAACAGTCTTGCAGACAAATGTATTCAGGTTCAGGTTCATTTGCACCATGGGTCTCTTGCCACCCTTGGATTCCTTGCCCAAGCCCTTGAGTACGAGTTCGTCGTTATCCAAGCCAATGAGAACATAATCACCATTATCTGAGGTCGTACCGAAACTGCCATTATATGGACCGCTGCGATAAACGCCAAAGCCCATGGCAGTGGCTAAATCAGAAATCACGATATTTTCTGGTATGGAACCGGCGCCACCCATGTCTGACGGGGTCTTGAAATAAGCAACCCCTTCCTTAATGTAATGCTGCATCTCACTGACCACAGCTTGCCTGTTGGTACTGTATGCTTGTGCCTGAAATGATGTAATGCCTATTGTCACACCTACGCCTACGATGATAACAGATAGTACAATAACCAATATCTGTTGCATTCCCATAAAAACGAATACTCCTGGTTCATCTCGATCATTTGTTTTGTATAATCAATTTCTCTTTTGTTTTCAGCAAAAAATAATTTGAATTTTAGGTCATAATTCACTGCTGGCTTTTCGTGTAAATGTTTTTCTCTGTGTTTTCACTATAACCTGTTTCATATCAAGCCAAATGACGAGACACAAATAAAAAAAAACTTTACTTTGGTTAATCCGCGGTATCATGTGCTCATTGAAATAGGAGATATTATGAGTATTTTGAAGATATGGTCATGGAACGTGAATGGATTGAGAGCATCCCTGAAAAAAGGATTCCTGGAGGCAATCGATCAGGAGAAGCCCGATATCATCGGAATCCAGGAAACCAAACTCCAGGAAGGTCAGATACCATCTGAGATTTCTGAACATGATCATTATTGCGCATATTGGAGTCATGCGGAACGAAAGGGTTATTCAGGAACTTTGCTGCTGACTCGTATCGAACCGAAACAGGTGTGGCTGACGATGAACATTCCTGAACTCGATAATGAAGGAAGGATCGTCGCTGCAGATTATGGTGACTTTATTCTGTTCAATGTCTATTTTCCAAATGGGCAGATGAATGAAGATCGTCTGCAGTATAAACTTCGCTTCTATGATACTTTCCTGCCATATGTCAAGAATCTGCGGGAACAAGGCAAGAATGTCATTATTTGCGGTGATTACAATACAGCACATCACCCCATTGATCTGGCAAATCCAAAACAGAATGAGAACTATTCAGGTTTTCTTCCCATCGAAAGAGAAAGACTGGATACGCTTGAATCATATGGATTTGTTGATACCTTCAGACAATTTGATAAAAGCCCGAATCAATACTCATGGTGGACTTGGAGAGTCAATGCACGTGAAAGAAATATCGGGTGGCGCATTGACTATTTCTTTGTGAACCAGGAATTCATGCCAAGGGTGAAGAACGCATACATTCGGCAGGATATCATGGGTTCAGACCATTGCCCGGTCTGCATAGAAATTGAAGTTAAAAATTAAAAGTTAAAAATTAAAAGTTTTCAGAATAGGAGATCCGTGCATATCCAAATTACATGTATCGGTTTTCGATGCTGTTAACTGTGTCATTAATTGGAGTCTACTAATTCTCAACAACGTTGATAAATGAGAAATAGGCAAAAATCTTAATATGGATTGAGAAATCAATATCCATGTTTATTTCTTTATTCCACTCTGCAACTTTTAATTTTTAACTTTTAACTTTTAACTTCTGCTATCATCCTGCGCTGCTGCTTCCGCCTCCACCACCTCCGCCACCGGCTGAACCACCTCCGGAAGTGCTTCCGGATGTCGGTGAGGAAATCGTGGAGATCAGAACATAGGGAGCCCATGCATCTGAGGAATTGGAATCATATTGAAGCCAGGTATTCCCTACATCAACTCCATTCTTTTTAAAATACGAAACCCACTCCCGTCCAAGATTCATGGCAAGGGTATAAGGAAATACGCGGTTGAATTCATTTGCATCCCCTTCTCCCATTGGATCTTTCATCCTTCGCTTGATTGTAGTCTTGTAAATATTCCAGCAGGCTAATTCTGTCATGGCTGCTTCGGTAAAGATCATTTTCATACCACCGACGACCAACAGGATGATACCTGTCAGAAACACTGCCACAAAAGGTATTAGAATGGACGGGGATATCTCTTTGAAATATGCCAGTGAACCTACAAGTGCAGCAAAATCGACGAGAGTGATCAAAATCCCTATGAAGAGTATTTTCTTCCGTTTCGCCAATTTATCAGAATCGATGAATCCGTTGCGAATCAAATCCTCTTCAATGGATTTCTGGAAATATCTCGAGTTCTTTCGGAGTATGGTTTGAAGTTGGATCAGGTCAATTGGATTCGTTGTAGGAGGATTTCCAAACACGACATCGATCACAAGCTGTTCGATGGAAGTCAATTCGGTTTGATTCTCGAGAAAAGTGAAATTCAATCCGCCATAGGTTTCATACCATTTCTTCTTATGCGTACTGACAATGGAAATGACACCCTTCTGCGCAAGTTGGACGAGGGTCGCATATAATGCAGTTGCGATTCCATATGGACCGTTATATAAACGGCACAAGGTTGCAGGATCGATCTGTGATGGGAAATCCGTAAAGACAGCATTAGGGTCACAGTAATGACTATAATTGCTTGTTCTTCGAATGATTGACAGAATACTGAAAAAAACAATGAAAACGAAAAATACGAGGCATGAAATAGCCAGGTACATTCCCATGATCCGATCATCATTTTGGTGTTTGATCCACTGGGGTGGTTGAACCTGTATCAGGTTTTCCGGAAAACGCAGGTCGATTCGCTTAACAGAATTGGGAGCAAGGTCAGGATATTCATAAACAAGAAGACTGTCTCCCATGACGGTTGGGCTCTGGCTTTGTTCTGCCCCATAACTGATCCTGTCTGCGGGTAATTCAGAAGGCAAATGGATCTTTACAAGAGCCTGTTTCATGGAATATTCAAATTCAGAAGGCAAAGGCTTCCACAGCAGATGAACCATCCCATTTTCCAATGTATATGCGCCTTTCACAATATAACTGAAAGAAAAGGAATGTGTTTCATCCTGTATCGGAGCGTAGTGCCATTTCAGGCGAATGCCATTTATTTGGTTCAGATCATAATAACTGGGAGTTGATGACTTCGTGATCTCCTTATCATCCATGAAGGCTTTTTCAAATATCAGACCGTCACATTTTTTATTGGGGACATAGCGATTCACATACCGAAATGGACCACCGGTGAAATGAAAGATGACAGTTTCATTCACCAGGATGCTTCCATCATTCTGAAGATAGAGGTTAACGAGATAGTTTTCGGCATTGTATGTCTTCTGGGCTTGAAGATTGAAGACAAGAAGAGATTGCAAAATCAGGACGAGTATAATCCATTTATTCATGGTAACCTCTTTATTTATCGTCATTCTTGAATGGATTCAATTCCACCTTACCGCTGAAAGCCACAGGTTTGGTAAGATCGATACCGGCAACATTGAAGTTGATATTTCCATCACATTCATACGTGAATTCCTGGCTGATGGCAGAACGCAGTGTTGAAGATATGGTTTTCCAGTTATCCATCGTAAAGATGATATCTCCTTCAGTCTTGAAGGTATCTTCATCCAATACAATCACTTGTTTTAAATTCGCTTTTCCGGCGTATTTATTATTCACTTTCACTGAAAGGGGCAAGCCTGTCAGTTTCAATGCAAGACCGTAAGGATTAAAAAGCATGAAATGAACTGAAAACTGGGTTTCATTGAATGAAAGATATTCCATCTTGGTCTTTTCGATACGGAAGAAGTCGCCACCATTGACTGTGTTTCCGGATCCGCTATTCTCATTTACTGCTTTGATGAGATATTCACGCAGGGGCATTTCGATTCTTTTGCCTATCTCCACCTGTTTGCCAAAACCAAGTGCAGTCGCATGGCAGGAGCCCTTGATCTCAAAGACGATATTATTCTTGGCACGAGTGATGCACTTTGCCACCTTTCGTGTTTCCAGGTGCACTTTCAAGTCGATCTCTGTCGTATCCTTTGGGACGAGTGTTGCCTTTTCAATCGGTTCAGCATAACCAATAATCTGCTTTTTCTCATTCATTATCTTGATATCGAGGTCTTCAAGCTGGACTTTAAAACTGTTTTTGTTATCTGCAAATAGAGGAATCAGCAATTCCGTATCATCGATGGTCAATTTCCGTACATTTATGTTTCCATTTGTGATCGTAGGTGTTTGGAATAACTTCTTGCAGGATGTAAAGAGCAATGCCGTAGAAATGATCAGAACAATTAGTAGAATATAACGAGAAATCCTTTTCATATATCCCCTCTCATGTTTATCAATTGATTTTTTCTTGCATACAAATCTGGTTCATTATTTTTTTTGTATATGAAAAAGAATTTGAAAAACTTAAGTCAAGAGAATTCAATGCAGGAAAATCTCAAACCTGCTGTCCCTATGTCTCAGGAGTGTGTATGGATATATCCAAGTTCGAGATGATCCTGCTGGAAAATGAGAAACGGATTTACCATTATCTATTGAAGTTCGTGAGAAATGCTGAGGATGCTGAAGACCTTATGCAATCCGTATTTATATCGTTTTATAATAAAATGGATGATATCGATGAAAAGGCAGCCATTGTATATTTGTACAGGACTGCCCACAACAAGGCGATCAACCATTTGAAGAGTAATAAGCGCTATGTCAGTACTGATATGGAGAAATTCGACCGGTTACCTGCTCCGCCTGTCAAAACAGGTATCAACCCGCGTGATGAAATCCTTCAGAATGCAATTGCTGAATTACCACCCAAACTGGCGATGGTCGTCAACCTTCAATCCTATGAAAACATGAGTTACAAGGAAATTGCAACTCATATGAAAACCACTGTCTCAGCCGTAGAATCCTTGCTGACAAGAGCAAAGAAGATCTTAAGAAAAAAAATAATGCAGGAAATGGAAAAAAGGGGTGTCTCATAAGATGGTTCTTAATAATTTTTCATTGATTTATGGAACTACACAATCATTAAAAAGGTTTGAACAAAAGGCTTCAGACCAAGGTAGAATGGGAGATAAAAATGAAATGCAGTAAAGTCCGAAGGAGTCTCTACGCGTATGCGGATGGAGAAGGAAAAGCTTCTGTAAGGAAAGAAATTTCCCTGCATTTGGATAACTGCTCCCTCTGCAAAAAAGAATTGGATGAGATAACAATCCTTAACGATTCGTTAAGAAATAAAGAACTTCCGGAAGTTCCTTCTCATATCCATGAAAAGATCATGTTTGAAATCAAAAACAAATCCCAAAAGCGAATGATTCATAAAGGCTTGCGCTGGAATCTGATTCCGGTTGCTGCAAGTCTTTTGATCTCACTTTATTTCGGAGTTTTCTTCGGAACAAAGACTCTTCCCCTTACCGTTGCAAGAACTGAGATCAGTGCATTGAATTTTGGACAATCAACAATCTATTCAGATGATGAAACACAGGAGACGACCAATGAGTAAGAAACTGATACTGATTCTCCTGCTTGTGTCCTTTGCTTTCAACCTTGCTTTTATTGGATCGTTTCTCTATTGGCGCTACCAGTTCCGTCATGGCTTTGCAGAAAGACATCAAAATCGTGACCGGTGGGAACAGAGAATGGGACCCCGCGATGGTCAGCAGCCACCACCTCCACCAGGATTACGTCCAAGAGATGTTGGTTGGATGGAAAACAGGAAGGTACTCGAACCTTTCAGAAATAAATTCACAAGCAGTAAGGTGGATTTCTTCAAGACACTGCAACAGCCCGTTGTCAATGAAGAACTCCTGAAGCAGAAATTGGATACCAGCGTGAAGAATCATAATGAACTTGAAACTCAAATAGGGCTTAGACTCATTGAAATGCGTAAGAAAATGACACCTCAGCAGGCGAACGATTTCTTCGGCAAGCAAGCTGAAAATAGAATGAGACATGATAAAAGACCATATGAAGAAAGGAGAAACAAATGAACAAGCAACTACTGCTGATTCTCACAATGTCATTCCTCGTTGTAATGGCATTTGCAGTCATGGACAAAGATAACAACAACATGCCGCCCAAAAAGATGGAACAACAAATGTGCCAGGGTGATATGGGACAGCATCAGAACATGATGGAAACGTTGAAACTCACCGATGACCAACAGAAACAGATGCAAACCATTATGACCACACACCACAAAGATATGAACACAATGAAGGCAGAACTCGATAACCTTATGATTGATAAGCGCAACCTGATCATGCAACAAAAGTTTGACGATGCGAAGAAGGTTGTTGACCAAATCAAGGCGAAGGAAGCAGTCATTGATAAATCACAAATCGATACTCACAAGCAAATGTGGAATTTACTGACTGATGACCAAAAGAAAATTGCAAAGGATAAGAAAATCGGAATGATGGAAATGGATGGTCCCGGTCCCATGATGATGAAACACAAGGAAATGAAAGATAACAAGATGCCACCTAAGAACATGAACAACAATGAATGTGGCACTTGCCCAATGCACAAATAATCGATCCACGTCCTAAATAGAAAGTGCGTACTCCCAAGGCGGATATCGAAAGATGTCCGCCTTTTTATATGAGTGAAAACATAATTTGTACACCGGGTTCTATTGACTTCTCATCTGGAAGGAACTGAGAAGAATGCAATCCTGTAGGATGAATCCCTGTTCCGAGCCAGAAAAGAACTCCTGAATATCTTGATGTAAAGAAACCAAAGTCTTCACCTGTCATTGAAATCTCCGCCTCGATAAATTGATATCCAACTTCGTTCACTTTCCTTTTCAACCTGCCATAGAGTTCATCGTTATTGAGTACGGGATCATAGCTGCTTGTAAAATTCAAATCATATGTCATGTCGTACAGCGAAGTGACATGAGCAACAGTCTTTTCGAGCAATTCATTCAACTTCTGGTGATTCTTTCTCGTCAAAGTCCTGTGAGTACCTTCCAGCAGACAGGAGTCAGCAATAGCATTGCAGACTCTCCCTGCTTCCAAATGGCCAACATGAAAGATCACGGGTTCAACAGGAGAGAACAGTTTTTTAACAGATTGCTGCATCATGGAATAGACTTGAACACCAGCCATGAGAGCATCTTTCCCCTGCTGGGGAAATGCTGCATGGGCGCTTTGACCGTATATCCTCAATGAATATTCCTGTGGAATGGCAAAGATGATACCTGGCTTGGAAGAAACAGTCCCAACAGGCAGATCAGCAGATACATGCAGTGCATAGACCTCTGTGATCTGATAAGCATCGAGTATCCCTGAGTCCAGAATGCGCAAGGCACCACCATGTCCCTCTTCAGCAGGCTGGAAGAGGAACAGCAGGTTTTGCTTTGGTTTTTCGGAAGTAACCTTTTCAATTAATCCAAGTAGGACAGTCATATGAATATCATGTCCACAGGCATGCATCCATCCCTGGTTCTTGGATTCAAAACCGCAATTCGTTTCCTCATTGAATGGTAGTCCATCCATATCTGCACGGAAAAGCTTATATGTTCCCTCATTCACTTTATATGTAACAAGAATACCGGGAAAATCGAATGTCTGATATTGAATCCCATGTAACTGGTCGAGGTAGGAACAAATGGTTTTCTGTGTTTCCCACTCATGAAAAGATGGTTCAGGAATCTGATGCAATTCACGTCGTATCTTTAATAGATCAAGCATGTGAACATCCTTAATTCTCAATGAGATGTTTCAGGATCCTGACAGCATTCGTTGCTGCCCCGAGACGAACATTATGTCCCACATTCCAGAATACAATGGATTTGGAATCCACACCTTTTCTCAAACGGCAGACATGGCTGTCATTTGAATCAAAAAGCTCCGCTGGGGTGATATATCCATCCTGGTAATAAATAACTGATGGACTGAAAGTCAGAAGCCTTCCTGCTTCTTCAAGGTCTATATCCTTCTTGAATTCTGCATAGACATTCTCGGCATGTCCGTAATATGTCGGGACACGAACCGTTGTAGCACTCACTTTAATATCATCCCGCCCAAGTATCTTGTTCGTCTCAAAGTGCATCTTCGCTTCTTCTTCACAGTAACCATCATCCTGAAAAGCTCCAATCTGCGGTATGACATTCAAATCGATCCTCTTGGGGAATGGACCAAGCTCCGGATTTCCAGAACGCTGCTGGCTCAAAGTGAAAATACCTTTATGACCTGCTCCGGAAACTGACTGATACGTAGAAACCACTACCTTTTCCAAACCAAATCTCTTATCAAGAGGAAAAAGAGCTAGTACCATCTGAATCGTTGAGCAATTGGGATTGGCAATAATTCCCCTGTAACCCTTGAGAACATGAGCATTTATTTCAGGGACGACAAGAGGAATTGCATCCTCCCGCCTGAAAGCTGACGAATTATCAATCACTATATTTCCTGCTGCAGCGGCAATGGGTGCATAATTCAGGGCTACACTTCTTCCTGCTGAAAACAAGAGGGCGGTATATTTCTGATTCATGGAATCTGCATTCAATTCCTGGACAACAATGTCCTTTCCCTTGAATTGAATATGTGATCCTGCAGAACGTGAAGAGGCAAAAAGGCATAATTCAGTGACCGGCACATCCAGTTCATCGAGGCATTTGATCATCATGCGTCCGACTTCACCAGTCGCTCCTACGATTCCAATTTTCATATTTCCTTCTTGTATCGTTTTTTGGTAGTTTTAGGTAGAATTGGTACGAGTCAAGAAAAAACACAATTTCGTTTGACAAAAATTATGTTTTGTAAATATATTTTGTGTATTCAATGAAATCTGCTGGGGAGTATCATGTTTGAACAAGAGTTGAAAGACTTCCTTCTTCAGGAAGCAAAAGAGAGATTTCTACGTTACGTACAAATCAACACCGAATCGAATCCATCGAATGAAGCAACACCTTCTGACGAATCAGAATGGGATCTGGCAAAAGTGCTGGAAAAAGAATTAAAGGAACTTGGCATACAGAATGTTGAATTGGATGAGTTCTGCTATGTTTATGCAACGATTCCAGCAACTCAGGGTGTCAAGTCACCGCCAATCAGTTTTATAGCCCACATGGACACAGCTCCAGGTGAATCCGGTAAAAATGTCAAACCCATCATTCATAAAAAGTATGATGGTTCACCCATCACTTTCCCGGATAAGAAGGATATGACCCTCTCCGTTCAGGAAGTGCCAGCACTGAAAAGATATATTGGTGATGATATCATCACTGCATCAGGGTTGACGTTGCTCGGTGCTGACGATAAGGCTGGTGTGGCTGAGATCATGGCTGCCTGTGCCGCATTGCAGAAACATCCTGACCTTCCGCATCCTGAGCTGAGGATATGCTTCACTCCTGACGAAGAAGTGGGTGCCGGAACTGCCAAGATTCGATTGGAAAAACTCGGTTCTTATGCTTATACACTCGATGGTGGTGAAATCGGTGAACTCGAGGATGAATGCTTCAACGCCTATAGCGTGAAACTGCATTTCATAGGGAAAAATGTACATCCGGGCTTTTCCAAGAATGTCATGGTCAATGCCGGAGCCATTGCTTCCCGTTTCGCAACTGAACTGCCTGAATATGAGACACCTGAGCATACGGAAAAGCGTGAAGGATTCTTTCACCAGGTCAGTATTCAGGGTGATCCGAATGACGCATATCTCGATTATATCCTGAGAGATTTTGAAACCGATAACAATCTGAAGAGAATCAAATTGATCGAGAACCTGATATCACTTTACGAGATAAAATATCCGGGTTTGAAGATAGAAATTAAAATGAAGAACAGCTATCGCAACATGCGAGACGTTTTACAGAATCATCCGGAAGTTTCCAGTCTCGCTGAAGCTGCGTTCCAGACTGCCAAGATCAAACCGAAGAGAGAACCCATCCGTGGTGGAACGGACGGTGCCAGGCTCTGCTTCATGGGTGTTCCTACTCCCAATATCTTTGCAGGTGGACTCATGTTCCACTCAAAAAAGGAATGGATACCCGTATCAGCACTCGAAAAAGGCGCAGAAGTGGTTCTCCATCTTTGCCGTTTATGGGCACACAGAGGCTGATATGTACAAAAAGGCTGCATTATCTATTTTCATGATAATTCTGCTTGCCATTGCATTTGCTGTCACTGGTGATTTCACCCTTGTTGTGAGAACTCCCCAGAATACACCTCCTGATTCCAGGATATTTGTTGCCGGGAACTTCAATAATTGGAATCCTTCAGACCCAAACTTCGAACTGCTTAAAGAGGGAGATGCTTATGTTGGGTCATTCCAGGTGAATCTGGACGATCCTGTTAGTTATAAAATCACCAGGGGAAGCTGGGAAACGGTCGAAAAGGGAGCCAATGGTGAAGAGGTCAGCAACCGCACAGCCCTGATCACTTCAACAAACCAGTCATTCATGGTGGAAGTAGCCAATTGGAGAGATATGACTGATAAACCCGCAGAACATACCCTGACCGGAAATGTGATCACCATTGACCATTTTCCAATTCCCCAGTTGAAGACCACACGTAGGGTATGGATTTATTTTCCCCCCGATTATAACACATCCAATAAAAAATATCCCACGCTCTACCTGCAGGACGGTCAGAATGTATTTGATGCCGTCACTTCCTTCGCTGGAGAATGGCATGCAGATGAAACCATGGACTCTCTTTTTAATGCTGGAAAATGCGGTGGAATCATCATCGTTGCAGTAGATAATGCAGGCAGTGATCGTCTGAATGAATATTCTCCCTGGAAGAATGCAAATTATGGTGGTGGAAAGGGAAACGCTTATGTGGATTTTCTTGCCCTTTCCTTAAAACCATATATTGATGAGCATTACCGTACATTGAAGGACAGCCGGTTCACGGGTGTCGGCGGAAGCTCGATGGGTGCCTTCATTGCCATGTATGCAGCACTTCGCTACCCGAATGTATTCGGTAAGGTCATGGCATTTTCGACCGCTTTCTGGTTCGACAAATTTCCCATGCGTGAACAAATCAAGTTGACAGGTGCTCAACCGAATATGAGAATATACTTCTATGTCGGAACCAATGAAGGTGATAAGACAGATCTAAAGCAATCCTATGTACGCGATTCGCGTGAAATATATCAGTTACTTGGTGCAAGCGGTTATGCTGAAAACAATTTGAAAATCGTGGTTACTGAAGGAGCACAACACAACGAGGCTGCCTGGACGAAAGAATTCCCGGATGCCATCATGTGGCTCTATGAAGATAATTAATCTGCGTAAGAAGGAAGGTTAATTTGCGTATCCTCATTATCAGACTGAGTAGTTTTGGAGATATCATTCTCACGGAACCAATCACTGCAGTACTTCGAAAGACATATCCTGATGCGGAGATCGATTTCCTGACGAGTGAAAAATATGCGACTCTCCCGCGCCTATTTCCGAATATCAGTACGGTATTTACATGGAAAAATGATAAGGATTCCGTTTTGGATCTGAAGGATAGAAATTACGATCTCATTTTGGATTTGCAGGGAAAGCTTCGCAGTTTCCTCATCCGTCTCCAGCTTGGTGGTACACATACCATAACCTACAATAAAAAACATTTCTTACGTCGCATGATCGTCAAGAAATGGACTCATCAAACGATTGGAAGTACAACTGAATTGTATGCATCTGTCCTCGATAAGATGCAGATACCCTATTCCCTTCCACGTCCTGTGATCGTTCCTTTGCGTCAGAAAGATCCTATCATGGGAGAAGCTTTTCGTGATAAGAGAGAATCACGTCGACTTTTTATCGGTGTCTTCCCAGGTGCGACCCACAATACCAAGATATATCCACTTGAACAGATGTCAGCAGTCCTTTCGAGTTTACCGGATGATTGGAAACTCTGTTATGTCTTTATGGGTGGTGCCCAGGAAAAATCGAATAACACCATTCTCCGAAAAAGCGTGAAATTTCCAAGTATCGATCTGACCGGTCAGTTGGATTATCTGAACCTGGCATATATTCTCAGTGAACTCGATATGGTTATTACAATGGATAGTGGTCCAATGCACATGGCTGCCGCCTTGGGTAAACCACAAGTGGCTATTTTCGGGGCAACACATACCAAACTCGGCTTCGGTCCGCAGAATCCCAAGTCCATTGTCATCGAAAGCAATATCAAATGCCAGCCATGCTCACTTCATGGCAGCGACAGATGTCCCAAGGGACATTTCAAATGCATGAAGGAGATCAGTCCAAAAGAAGTTGCGCAGGCGATTGTGACGCTTCACGAAAGATTTATAAAAGACCAGATTCGATATCTTGAATAAAACCCATGCAGTTCAAAGCGATCATACTTTCTCCTGAAGATGCTCCCAAGGCAGCATATATAGAGTTACCCTTCTCAGCGCTTGAAGTCTTCGGAACGAAGGGAAGAGTTCCCGTCAAAGGCACTATGGATGATTATCCCTATCAAGGTACCTTATCCCCAATGGGTGGATGCCATATTATTGGTGTGAATAAGGAAATCCGGAAAGCAATTCATAAGGATACAGGTGATACCATCACCGTGATCATGGAAAAGGATGAAGTCCCACGGACAGTCGAAGTACCGAAAGATTTCCAATCTGCTTTGAATGCCCATCCATCTGCAAAAGCTAAATTCGAGCAATACAGTTATTCGCATAAAAAAGAGCTTGTTACGTGGATCAATGACTGCAAGAAAGCGGAGACCAGAATCAAGAGAATTACCAAGGCAATCGACTCTCTTACCTAAGCTTATTATGATCCCATAATTCCTTAAACACCCGACTCCCACTTGAATGTTTCTGATATAACCAAGGAACCACGATAGAAACACCATCGAAACACGATAGAAACACCATCGAAACTTTCTTCTATAATGTCTTTATTATCAGTCAGTTATCGTTTCTTCCCTTTTGGGTGGTCATGAAAGTGATTCTCTTGTACCGGAGGGGTAAGATAGTAGTACTATTCATATCATGGAATTGATGGATCCGTGATAAACCCTCCTCTTCAAGGGAGAAATTATCGGGTTTGCTTCCCCAAACCCCTACCATTTCTATTGGCAATCCCAGATACGGGCGCAACGCATTGCACCCCTACAGATTCAGAAAATGCTCAATATCCTTCTTCATAACATCCAGGGAACTGCGCCAGAAATCGATGGAATTCACATCAATCCCGACGAGTTCCGCAACATCAGAGATGCTGTTCCTGCCGGTTGCCTTGAGCAAGGCGTCATAGGCGGGAACGAATTCCTGCCCACGCTTGAGATATTCGGCATAAAGACCGATGGCAAACAACTGACCAAAGGAGTAGGGATAATTGTAGAAGTTGCTTCCGGCATAATAGTAATGGGGTTTATTCACCCACATATAGGGATGTCTCAAATCCTTGTGCAAACCTTCTCCGTAGGCTTCCTCCTGTGCCTCGTGCATGATCTTCTTCAGCTCAGCCACGGGTAGTGAACTCGTTTCACGTCTCTCAAACAGCTTGGTCTCGAAGAGGTATCTGCTGTAGATATCGACGATGATCTGTGTTGCATCGGAGATGCTTGTCTCTAGCAATGTGAAGGCTTCTTCCGGAGTTGCACTCTTCAGTGCCGCCTGGAAAACGATGGTCTCGCAGAAAGTGGAAGCCGTTTCCGCAAGAGGCATTGGATAACCGCTGTTCATGCTGGTTTCATCATAAAGACACTGTCCGTGATAACCATGACCCAGTTCATGGGCAAGAGTTGTCACATCGTTGAAATTCCCATTAAAATTGCTAAGTATCCTGCATTCCCGTAATCCATGTAGACCGGAGCAGAAGGCACCGCCTCTCTTCCCCTGTCTTGGTTCAGCATCGATCCACTGTTTGGCAAATGCATTCGCTGCAAAATCTGCCAATGCAGGATTGAAAGAACGGAAATTATCCACTACAAAACCACGTGCTTCTTCGTATGTGTATTTTCTTTCGAGTGAGCCCATGGGAGCAAACATATCATAGAAAGGTAAACCTTCCTTATGACCCAGGAGTTCCGCTTTTTTCTTCATATACTTGCGAAACCAGGGGAGACTTTCCTTCATGGCAGCCAGCATGGCTTCAAGTGTAGCTCTTTCCATATCTGAATCAAGTAAACCCATATCCAAAGGAGAGGAATAGCCGCGAATCTTGCTCATGGTGAGGACTTCACCCTTAATGGAATTCAAACAGGCTGCAGATACTTCCTCAATCTTCTCGTATGCTTTCAACTCCGCTTCGTATGCTTTCCTGCGTGTTTCAGGGTTGCTGTCATATGCCATGTTACGGATGACAGGCAGTGGATAGGATTGTGTTTCACCATTCAATTCCAGTTCAATCATGAGTGTGGAAGTCATGAGATTTTGCAGATGAGTCCAAGCTGTTGAGCCAGTGTTCCTGAGTTTGGAAGCAAGCACTTCTTCCTTCTCACTCAGCATGTAACGATGTAGTTCGACGGTTCTCTCCAGATTATATCGATGATCTTCGAGAACTGGTGATGAAGCTATGATTGCATTCAAATCCTGGAGTTCGCTCAGCCATTTCTCAAAACGCACCTGGCAGGGGGTGAGCTCCACAAACTTCTTGCTCAAGATTTCCTGGTATTTACGGGCATCTTCGTTCTTCGTATCGACAGCAGAAGTAAGAGAAGCAAAACCCATGATTCTTCTTCCGAAATCGGACATCTCATTGGTCTTCTGGATATATTGTTCCAAGATCTCTTTGGTAGTTAGTGGTGATTTATTATCAATATGTAAACGAACAAACTCCTGCATATCAGCGATAGTGGTATCTACCTTTTTAACGTCATTCTGGAAAGCGTCCGAATCAAAGGATGTATACAGGGAATCCAAACTCCAGCGCATGTTCATGATCTACCTCTTTCATATAAATTATTGCTCATATGGGCAGTAGATATGCGCAGGCAAAATTGTCAAGTAAGGAAGGTCATTTCAGGATTATGATATTATGATATATTTGAACCTTCAGCGATGTCAAGCTCCTTATGGAAATTGAGTTTATTCTTGTAGGTGATGCCGATGGCAATGATATAACTCATGCAAAGATAAAATCTGAAATCGATTGGTACAAATGTGATCAGGATATATCCACTTATACCAAATGCCGCTGCATTCACAATGATATTGAAGTATGTGGATTTAACACATATCTTCTCAATATCCGTGATATCTTTGGAAAGTAGGAGGTAATAACCTTCAAAGGGAATGGTCAGGCAAAAAACACAAAGAGACATCATATAAGTTTGGTTTGTCTGCTGGTATTCAACCATGTAGATCACCGGTAAAATCATGCCCAGTACCAGATGTACAATCCAATCGATAATAAAGTACTTATCCGTCCGTTGTGCCATAAAACCTCCAGCTGTAAGATTCAATTTTAACATGCTTTCAACCTAGTCAATTAATATTTTTATCTTTGTGAAATTGATTACTAAATGGACATATTATTTAGATAGGATGATGTTTTAAAACCATCCCCATGAATACGGTTCACAAAATATATATGTTTTTATGGTAATGTTTGGTAAAATGCACCTTATATGTGACACAACAAATGTGAATGATGTAATGTAATTTTCTATTCAACGGGAATAAAATATGCAATTGTTATTTCTGAAAAATGATGTGGAGGGTTCATGAAAAAGATTATGCTATTCCTTCTCCTGTTTTTTTCTGTTGCTTTGTTTGCACAGACAGTTGTCTCGCAAGTCAATTATCTCGGTGATTTCGTCCTCAATGATCTTGGATTCAATCCCGTGTTCTCCACCGTTGATACCGACGGAAGCCTAAACCTATTTGATTGGACTTATGACAGCAATAACATTACTGTTAGAAGAGTCACCTGCTCCCACGATGGTGAGTTCACACCTGTTACAGAAGTCCTTAACTTTTACAGTTCTTCAGCATGGGGAAGTGTACCAGTCTTTGTCGATGCGTTTAATAAAGGGCTTTATACTTACTTTATCATCAAAACCAATAATCGAATCCTGATAATCGCCAGACCTGACATTTCACTAGGAACTTTCCCGGATTTCCGGGTAACAGAAAATCATGGATTAAGTGCCAGCGACAACTCAATGAATCATCACTTTCTGGGAAATAATCTGTATTACGTGAGTACTTCAGATCATCAACTCTATTGCTACGATCTGGATACGAATACGCAAACGGTATTATTACCTTATACAGAGCAGGATATGAGATTAGCAGCACTTGGCGACGATTATCTATATATCTACGTGCCGTGGAATCAGGATTTCAATTATATTATTGATTCAACAGGCAGTATGACGAACCTGGAATATGATAATCCTTATACCATTGCATATGTCAGTGATACTGATCCTGATATTGGAGGAGGTATTTATCCTACCTCTTGGAACGATGGTTTACTGAAATCAAGTACATTCGGATATGTGAAATATATTGATGGTCAGTTTGATTTGGTTGGTTTGGGGGGAAGCAATGATTTTACTCCCTCTGATCCATTTCCAACCAATTATATACCTCTTGGAAATCAGCGTGTAATTTGCCGTGTATATGAAGATACAAATTTATCGTACTTTAAAACTTACATGTTTGAAAATGATGTATTCAATAACGATACGAATTTCCCCTGCATCTCTGCTACGATCAACCCTGCGAACAGATTATTCAAAGTCGGAGATCGATATATCGTTGGTGTATCTGTTCCTTCAGATAACACTAGGAAATTCATCTGCATCGATCTCGATCAGCAGACCATCCAAACAAGCGTAGATTCAATGGAGTTTTCTCTTTCTGACTATAACTTTACTGTAACATCAGGATTTAACCGCATCTATTATGTATATGGCAATGAAATCCGGGAGTATGTAATTGAAAGAGTGACATCAAACCCAGATATTGTCCAACCGACACTTAACATATCATCCTATTCTTATCCCAATCCGTTCAGATTGAATACCGACATCCTGCTAAAAGGAAATCAATCAAATCCCGAGCTTTCCATATTTAATATCAGGGGACAACTCGTGAGAAAGTTGGAGATTCGTGACAAATCTGCTTCGGATAAAAAGTACTCTTGGGATGGAAGGGATAATAGTGGAAGAATGACTCCGGCTGGTGTTTATCTGTACCAGGTTGTTGGTGACAACAAACATAAGTTCTCTGGTAAGATGGTGAAGGTGGAGTGAGATTATTAAGTTATCTTAACTCTCCCGGCACTTCGTGCCACCCTCCCTTACCTAAGTGAAGAATTCAAACAATAAAAAAAGACAGGCGATGTGCCTGTCTTTTTTACTATATAATTAAGTTATTTTTGTTTGATAACGCTCATGCCTTTGAAAACGGCATTGTCCATTAGTTCATCTTCAATGCGAAGAAGTTGGTTATATTTTGCAATTCTCTCACTTCTGCAAAGAGAGCCTGTCTTGATCTGACCTGAATTAACAGCAACAGCCAAGTCTGCAATGAAAGCATCGCATGTTTCACCGCTTCTGTGTGAAATGACGGTTGTATAACCGTGTGTCTTTGCCAGTTCGATCGTGTCCAGAGTCTCTGTAACAGTACCGATTTGATTCAACTTAATAAGTACCGAGTTTGCAGCATTCTTTTCAATTCCCATCTTCAGGCGTTCAACATTGGTAACGAAGAGGTCGTCACCCACGATCTGAATCTTATGACCGAGGCGTTTGTTCATTTCGACCCAGCCTTCCCAGTCATCTTCGGCAAGACCATCTTCAATTGAGACAATATGATACTTGTCGAATAGACTTTCATAATAATCGATCATCTCGGATGATGTTAAATACTTATTATCAGCCTTCAAATGGTATTTTCCATTGCTGTAGAATTCGCTGGAAGCAGGATCGAGAGCAATGAACATATCAACGCCGGGACGGTATCCGGCTGCTTCAATCGCTTTGGTGATAACCTGGAGAGCTTCCTCGTTTGACTTCAGGTCAGGTGTAAAGCCACCTTCATCGCCAACACCGGTTGCATATCCATTCTTCTTCAAATAGGATTTCAGGTTATGAAATACTTCTGCAACCATCTGCAATGCCTGCTTGAAACTGGTCGCACCAAGCGGCATGATCATGAATTCCTGAAGATCTACGTTGTTATCTGCATGGCTTCCACCATTCAGGATATTTGCCATCGGCACGGGGATAACCTTGGCATTTGTACCACCAAGATACTTATAGAGAGGTATATCCAACTCGAGCGCTGCTGCACGGGCTACTGCCAGTGAAACACCGAGAATCGCGTTTGCACCGAGTTTGCCCTTATTACTTGTACCGTCGAGTTCACACATGATACGGTCAATTTCTACCTGTTCGGTAACTTCCATACCAATGATCTCAGGCGCTATAATGTCCATAACATTGCTAACTGCCTTCAGGACACCTTTTCCGTTATAACGGGAGCTGTCTCCATCACGCAGTTCAACAGCCTCATGCTCACCGGTGGATGCTCCACTCGGAACTCCGGCAACACTGATG
>DAONDQ010000023.1:0-29294 GCA_035402645.1 Candidatus Cloacimonadota bacterium
CGATAGCGAACTTCCGCAAGTATTTCATTCTGATGTCCAGCAATCATCTTTTCAATGATCTTGTCACATTTTGCCGGCGTATCCAAATCCCAAGGTGTAACCCATATAGCCCTGATCTCGGCATTCAATATGGTCACTGAACATATCAATATCAATAATAATATGGTAACTTTATTCACTATCTAATCCTGTTCCTTTTCACTTTATCCAATTACTTTTCGACTTCAATGGTTTTCACTTCACACCCCAGGGAGCCATCCTTCAATTTGACGGATATATTATCATTCACGGCCACCTGATTGACTGATTGGAGCAATTTCCTTTGCAGGTTCACAAGCGCATAACCTCTCTTGAGTGCTTCATAGGGAGATAATTCCGATAACATGGAATTCATATGCTCCACTTTATTTCTTTCATTTGCCAGGAAATTTCCTGCATTATGCTTCAATTTGAGTGACATCTCATTCATTCGAATGTGATGTGGTCTTACAACTGCTTCAATATTCCTCTGCATGGCAATCTGCAAATTCTGGCTATTATGCGTCAAATCATTTCTTTTACCCAGGATAATGCCTTTGATGTTCTGTATCCTGATCACTGCCTCATCAAATCTTTGCTGGATCCTCTGCCACATGTATCTCGGATGGTACTTTTGCAGTTCTTTATCTCTATCCTGTACATGGATCTTGAATTTGTTCATTGCATGTGAGCCTTGAACCTTTAATTGCCTTCCCAGTTGATACACATGAAGAAGAGCCTCCTGTTTATCCGGAACGGCTAACTCAGCAGCAGCGGAAGGTGTTGGTGCCCGCAGATCAGCAACAAAATCCGAAATGGTGAAGTCTATCTCATGCCCGACGGCAGAGATGACCGGTATTTTGGAATCATAGATTGCATAGGCAAGCTGTTCATCGTTGAAGCAGAAAAGGTCTTCCTGTGAGCCTCCCCCACGCCCGATGATGAGTACATCCATGGGCAGGATCTCGTTGAAGTAACAGATTCCTGCAATAATATCCTTTGCCGCACTTTCACCCTGAACAGTTGCAGGATAGAGATAAACCTCGCATGGATATCTTCTCGATAGAATATTCCTGATATCCTGAAATGCTGCACCGGTTGGTGAAGTAACGACACCAATCCTTTCTGGGTAACTTGGAATATCCTTTTTATGCGCAGGGTCAAACAGACCTTTTGCCGAGAGTTTCTCCTTCAATAACTCAAATTGTCTTTGAAGGTCTCCCTTCTCGCTCTGAATCATATTCTGGACATTCAGTTGGTACTGCCCACCCTTCTCATATATCGACACTTTCCCCAAGCAAATGACTTTATCACCATCTTGAGGAAAGAAATTCATCTGATGTTGGTAATTTCGGAAGAAGACACACCGCATGGTTGCATTCTCGTCTTTCAGGCTAAAATACAAATGACCTGAACTATGCCTGGTAAAATTTGATATTTCACCTTCGACATAAACGATTGGCATGTAATTCTCAACTATGTTCTTGAGATGTGCTGTTACTTCACTAACGGAAAATACATTCTCCCGATCTTCCAATTCCATGAAATACTCCATTTTGTTTGTTTCATTTCAGAAAGTCAGTTGCAAGCGTCAAGTTCTAAGTAAGTGACATAGTTATAACCTTTTTATATAAAAAAAGAGATACTGCATGAGCAGTATCTCTTTATGTTATAGTTTTAAATGATTATTTGAGAAGAACCATCTTCTGGACCATTGTCTTACCGGTAGTACTCATTTTTGCGAAATAAACACCACTCACAACTCCCTTACCGGAATTGTCTGTGCCATCCCAAGTAAGGGTATGAGCACCACTGGCAATGTTACCATTCACAAGTGTACGAACCAATTGACCTTTGATATTGTATATCTTCAGATCGACATGTCCTGTCTTAGGTACTGAATAGCTGATGGTTGTATTCGGATTGAAAGGATTCGGGTAATTGGAAAGAGCAATCTTCGATGTTGGAATGACTGGATCGTCATTCGCAGTACCGAAACTTACCATTGCGCGAATCATGTAATTACCGTCAGTAACGGGTGTCCATGCTCCGGCTGTACCTGTTCTCTTCCAACTCATTCCATTTGTATCTGTGTCTTCACCGATCAAAGAAGCTCCGGCAAAGCCAAGTATTCCAACATAGAATATACCGTCTGCATCTGTATAGATATTCGCAGTAGGTACTGCAACCATGTTCCATCCGGTCGTTAACAGGGAAGCGGAAGTTGCAAACTGAAGGATTTGTGTTCCGGGAATACCATCGACTCCATC
This sequence comes from Candidatus Cloacimonadota bacterium, assembly GCA_035402645.1. Lineage (GTDB taxonomy): Bacteria > Cloacimonadota > Cloacimonadia > Cloacimonadales > DAONDQ01 > DAONDQ01. The sequence continues at coordinate 2,289 of DAONDQ010000023.1, forward strand.
ATTGTCCCACACCCTGGTAATCAATTGACCGGTTCCAACTGTCGTTACATAAACTTTCACATAGTGCAATTCTGCAGCTTGGTTGGCTGGAGGATTGGTGGTGAATTTCACGGCAATGGAATTGGATGTGCCTATCGTATAAGGCTGATTGGAAGTACCATCATCATTCAGGAATTCCGTATAGAGTAATTCAATCAAATTGACTGTGACCGTATTTGATGCATCAGACTCATAATCGCCATACACTGCAGTTACCTTATAATAGTTCATCTGTCCAATGACTGGGTTGGTGTCAGTATATGTTGTCAAACTTGGATCGACATTCTCTATTAAAGCGAAATCCGTATCAGGTTGAAGTGAACGGTACACTTTGTAATTGGTCAATACCGGTGCATTCGGATCAACATTCCAGAATGTTGCTGACAAGGCACAATTTGATAATCCATCATAAGTGTTACTTAATGTATCCCAGGTTCCTTCAGTCATTGCATAAGAATTGGCTGTCGTACTGGTCGAATCACAAAGCAAGCCTTGTGTATCATCGCCTGCTGCAATGCCTGCAACGCCGATGAAAACTGAACCATTCGCTGGAATCATGATATTATGTGATGTAATATCCACTCGTTTCCAGTCCATATTTGGAATATCTGTGATATTGGAGACACTTGCAAGTTCATCACCGGGGAATCCACCATTATCAGAATAAACATATACGGTCGGTGTTGCTTCGATTGCAGCACTGTTCTGACGATACAGCATGAAATTCACACCATGCAGTTGTCTGGCTGATGTGGCGATATTGGTGATCTTCATTGCATAAGCATCTGCATCGGATACATATGAAACCCATGCTTCATTTGTATACGTAAAGTCTTCCGGAGAAACACCCGTAGCCGCAGCAGTCCAACTCAAATTCACATTCGGTGCTGCGATGGTGGATGTCAGTTCTGTTGGAGGAGCAAGATAGATGCTGTTGAATACAGTGAAATTATCGATCATGATGCCAGGTCCGATTGGTGTATCAGAATCGGAACGGAAAAGAATTCTAAATTTAACATTCAATCCGGCATAATCAGATATATTCCCACTTAAGGATGAATATGATTCTGTGATCCATGTCCAGTCAGTTGGAGCATCGATATAGACATAATTCGAACCATTCGGATCACCGTATGGGTTACTCATCTTATACCAATTTGCACCATTATTCGGCGTAATTTCCCATCCCCAATAATCAAGGTTTGTTAAGGGACCGGTTAACGGACTGTTATCTGTAAAATCGCCTTTCATCATAAAATCAGCCTTGATCACACCACTTGCAGGCAGTGGGATCACAGGTGATATCAGATAATTTGACATACTTGCATTGTATGATCCGGCATCATTCTGACAGATCATTGCATTCGTTGGTGACGGCGCACTGGCTTCAGTAGCTATGTGCCACATATTAGATGTACTATTTGGAGAAAAGGTCCATCCAATATTGCCATCTTCAAACGTATCCTGCCATACCGGGATATCGATCCTGGTACCCTTTGCATGCTCGAAAGCTGATTTGGTGGCAGCTTTCACCTGAGAATCTGCAAAGACCAATGAGGTTATGAACAGGACAGCGAAAACGACCAATAAGGTTTTCTTCATTGTAGCCTCCTATAATAATATACGTAAGTTTCTTTACTTAACTTATGTGTATTTCTGATTCATAAGAATCTGATAGAAAAAGAATAATGTTTTCTGTCAATGTGTTTTTAACCATTATTCAAATATCAATACTGCGAAATCATATGGATCAGCAAACTTGTCAATCAAATAATAAGGTTCAGATGAAGCCTGTAATATCATCAATATGACTTATAGATAACCTAAAACACAAAAAAAAATCCAATCAATCAAAATTGAGGTATGATAGAATGGAAATAGAAAAAAGTTTCTATCGTGTTTCAATGGTGTTTCATTCGTGTTTCTATCGTAGCTCACTAGTGGTAACATCACGAGTCATGTGATCTTGTAGATGATATCAAATGAGTTACTGTAATTGTTCGTATAAAAAACGCCACCCGTTAAGGATGGCGTAGATAATAGATTCTATTCTTGTTTATAAGTAACGTTTTACCACTTCAATGACTTCAGGAAGATCCATGCCGATTTTCTGCAGATGCTCGATGGTGGGCACTCCTTCCTTGTTCCAGCCCTTTCTCTTATAAACTGCATCAATCAGTTGTTCATATTGATCTTCACGATAAGCACGCAGTTTTGCCATCTTTTCCTGGGTGGTCATGGTGGTGGGGTCAAGACCCAGCTTTTCCTTCACATGCTTGTCATATCTTTCCTGGCGGGAGAGATATTCTTCCTCGGTCACTGGACCAACAGCACGATATGGAGGTCTGTCATCCTGGCGTCTTCCCTTCCCCATGCGCATGCAGAATATCTTCTGGAAGTTATAGACCCTCTCTGACTGGAGGATCATCTGTTCCCTATCCAACGGCTTTCCGGTGATTGCCTCATAGATGGTAAGGTAGTTATCCACATGTTCGGGGACCTTTGCCGGTTCTGAAGTCTCGGCATTATTGACAGGTTCAATATCGTTCCAAGGAAGTTTGCATAATCCCTGCAGGCCAAACCAGGTTCTGAACATGGGGAAATAATGCAAAGCTTCTGCTTTATCTTCAAAAGTAGGGATGCGATTATTCACCATATCCATGAAAATAAGCCATGCTTCGTCATGTTGAGGTCCTTTGAGGGCAAGGGTGTAACCGCCCTGCTGTGCAAGGGATTCCTTCGACATATATTGAGAATATTCCAGTCCTTTGGCTTCCATACCAATATCTTTCAGGAACTTATCATCAGCACCATATTCTTTCACCAGATATGCACGAAGTCTCTGCACACCCAGTCCAAGAATAACACCGAAGCCTTCTCCCCGAGCCATTTGATGCAGCAGTTCAAGAACTGAATCCGCATTGCCCCATGTAAGGTCAAGTCCACCGGTGATTTCCTTATTCAGGATGCCATATTCATAGCATTCCATGGCAAAAGCGGTAGTTGTCCCAAATGAAATTGTATCGATTCCGTATGTGTCACAATAGAAATTGATTTCCACCACATCCCTTGCATTGAAGACACAGATATTGGAGCCACAGCCGCCCACTGTTTCATATTCAGGTCCATCAACAACTACTTTATGCCCTTTGTAGGGTCCTGTGCGCAATTCAAATTGATCAACTGCTTTGCAGCATGCCAATGTACAGCCGAACCAGCATCCATCAGGCATATTCTGAGTAAAAAGCTTCTTCCATTCCCAGGATGCAAGGTTCTTGGCATCCGGATGTTCACCATACTTGAAATTCTTTACCGGGAGCAGGTCATAATCATTCATGATCTCGACAAGATGTGCTGTCCCGCACTGTCTCATCTGGCATTGGGTGGCATCATTATCTATGATCTCATGATGAAGCTTCAACCCGGTCTTCTGAAGGGTTTCGATATCAACAGGATTGTTGGAATCTCCCTTCAAACCGCTGTATTTTGCAACAATAGCCTTTACTTTCTTATCACGGAGAACTCGACCCGTGCCCCCTCTACCTGCTTGCTTCAGACGAGCGGAATTGCGCCGCTTATCGTAATAGGAAAAATTCAGACAGGAGATGAAGGTATGATCCGCGCCACGACCAGCAGAAACGACCGACACGAATTGTTTTTTATCAGGGCTGTCGGCAAACTGCTCGATGAACTGCTCGGCAACAACGTGACTATCGATGGCTTCGAGTGGTGCGGTAATGATTTGGACGATTCCATGATCACCATCGATATAAACAATCACTTCCTCGTCAGACTTGCCTTGAATTTCCACGGCATCAAAACCTGAGAATTTGGTATAGGGACCAAAATGTCCGCCCACATTGCAATCCACTGGAATTTCAGTAAGAGGAGAGATTGTTGTTACAATTGATTTCCCTGAACCGGGGTAATTCGTATTCCCACAAACAGGACCAAAAGCAATGCATATTTCGTTTTCTGGATCGTTCCAGCGGGTGGTATCCTTCACGGCATCCCACATCAGCTTAAGATCGAAGCCCTTTCCCCCATTGAATTTCTCGATCATCATATCAGAAACGGGTTTTTCCTTTATCTCCAAAGTACCGACATTCACATATAATGTTCGTTTGTTATAACCTTTGATCACTGGTCTCAGTTCGTATTTGAATTCAGCCAGGACTTTATGTCTTGCTTTCATTTCAGCAATTGAATATTCGTTCATTTTTCCTCCCGTGTCGTTATCTCAAGGGCTTGAGAAGGGCATTTCCTTGCACATGCGCCGCATGCAATACATTTAAAGGGATTGACCCCTCCATGGTATGTGAACATTACTTTCGTGGGACAAACGGCAACGCATGCATAACAACCGATACAGAGTTTCTTATTCAGCATGACCACGCCCTGGGGAGTAATTGTCAAAGCTTGTGTAGGACATTCACCAACACAGGTCTGGCATTGGTTACAGACCTGCATATCAAAGCCATTCTCCTGTGTGATGATGTGGATGCTTGATTTATCCCGATTGTTCTCCTTGAAATACAATTCGGAACAAACCTGTTCGCAGGTATGGCATCCTGTGCATTTTTCAGGGTAAGTCTTCAGATACTTCATCTTGCACTTCCTTATCTTCTATATAGATATAATATAATATAATTTATTTTCAAAAGACTTTTGATACTTTCAACCACTTGGGAAAATCAAAAAAGATTTGTCCAGCGAAAAGAAGTGAATGATGTAGCGTCCTGATAACAAAGATGAAATTGGAAAACCATGTTTCACGACAAAGACTATATAGAGCACAAAAACACAATCCAGTCTCTATCCTATCTTATTCCAGTCTAATACCTGTCCCATACCAATCTCGCGAGACAGGTAAGAAATAGGATTCAAATTGGATTGGTTTTGGATTTAAATTGCTTATATTTATGCGAAAAGTAATCTATGATATGGACAAGTATGCTAACTGAAAACCAGTTTCGCTATCGAATATGAGAATTTCGCATTAAAGTCCATTTGCCTTTTTAATCAGTAATTCCATGTTAGCCAGGTAGGAGGCAATTGAACTCCAAATCCTCAGCTTTCAAGTAAACTCCAAACTTTCCAGTGTCTTTTTATTTTACTAAGACCAATTTTCTGCTTGTTTCTTGTCCATTACAACTCATCTTGGCAAAATAAACACCGGATGCAACTGACTTGTTGTTAAAATCAATCCCATTCCAAGTCACAGTATGAGTACCTTGCGTAAACTGATCATTCACCACACTCTCCACTAACTGACCCCTGATATTATAAATATCCAGTTTCACTATCCCTGATGATGGTAAACTAAAGCTGATCGTCGTACTTGGATTGAATGGATTGGGGTAGTTGGATAAAGTCATTTTTTGAAATGGAACTACCTGATCATCGACAGCTACAAGAGAACTAATATCTAAGACATTCATTCCATAGGCAAAATTCGAAGTATAGAGTAAATTATTATTTAGATACATTCCGCTTGTAGACAGATTCCAGGCATACGTGTTATTCAAAGTTGGGGTTGCAGGAACTGTGACGTCATAAACTCCAATTTCATTCCAGGCATCATCAGCAATGATCAGGTAATTATCTTTCTTATAAACTTTTCCAATACTGCTTGATGAATGAGGAAGAATTGTACTATGATATACAGGCATAGAAGGATTGGATACATCAATCACCAGCAATCCTTCCCTGGAAGCAGCCAAATAGAGCATATTATCGACAATGGCTGAAGAAGATGTGTGATTGGTGATTAACAAATGCCCGAGATATCTTGGGTTCGTCGGATCAGATACATTTATGGTTACGACTTCATTTGCATATGTAACATAAGCAATCCCTGATTTCACTGCAATAGAAAAAGGTCTACTCTCTAAAGGCACTGGACCTGGATAAACAAATGAACTGAGTAATATAGGACTAGCTGGATTAATAACGTCAAGGATTACCAAGCCAAATTCGTCATCTGCTAAGTAAACAATTGATGAAGAAACGGCAATAGCATTAATACCAGTCAAACACCAATAATTTCCCTGCAATACAAGGCTCGATGGGTTTGTGGCATTATATATTTCCAATCCATTATAATCGATCAAATATAAACTATTTCCTTCAGATGCCATACAGCTTAGAATCATTGAAGAGTATTGTCCCATGGCTTGCGGTAAATTTGGGTTAGAGATATTGATCACTCTTAAACCCGAAAAATCTCCGTCGGTGATAAAAGCCGCATTATTAATGACTGCTAGATTTGAAGCATTTCCTGGAGTTTCTAGAGATCCAATCAGTTGAGGATTCGTGTCATTAGAAATATCGATGATTTGAATCCCTTTAGTGTAACTTACTAAATAAGCTAAATTATCCTTGATAATAGCATCTGTGGCAATAGTCGAGTATTTTTTCATGAGAATAGGAGATTGGGGATTCGAAATATCAACGATCTGTAATCCGAGTGGTCCATAGGACAGATAGGCATAATTCCCGATAATTTTCACAGAGTAAGCGTACCCCGATACATCTGCAGTCATAGGTGAATATTGGCCCAATAACTGTGGTAATTGGGGATTAGAAATATCGAATATTGAAAATCCATATTCGGAGTTATTTACGTAAGCCCTATTCCCCGAAACGGTAACTGATCTAGCATATCCCATTTGATAAGTAGATAATACTTGTAAATTTTGCGGATCAGTCGCATCAATAATTGTAAAACCTCCCCCTGCGAGGTAAACGATATTTCCTATTACGCATAGACCGCTTCCCCATTCAGTCGGGTAAGAACCTAAAAGAATTGGCGTTTGAGGGTTGGAAATATCAAAAATCATCAGCCCCGTGTCATAACAGGCAAGATAAGCTCTATTTCCTTCAACAGCAATATAATTTGCTGAGTTGGGAGTAGGATATGATCCTATTATTTGTGGACTCTGAGAGTTTGAAACATCAATTATCTGCAATCCAGAAGTACCTTCAGCAACATAAACAAGATCACCTGATATTTCCATAGACAGTCCTGTCCCAAGTGTAGTGCAGGATCCTAATAATTGTGGGGCTATGGGATTTGTAATATCAATGACTTTAAAATCTATATCATCAGCAATGTAAGCGATGTTTTCAGAAATAGCCATTGAACTTGCTGCACCTGTTGTTTCAAATTCACCAATCTTATGAAACGTAGCAAAAATGGGTAAGATTACAAGAAGTAAAGACATAATGAAGAGAGTTGATTTCATTGTTCCTCCAATCTGTTTAACCATAATATTCGTAATGTTTACGAACCCTTGTTTATTTCTCCATTAACAATTAATGATATACACGATTAAGATAGAATATTAATTCTACTATTATAAAAGCATATAACATTCCTAATTTGATTATTTTTGATTCAAAGCAAATTAAAAGTGCAAATACTTTTCATTTGAAAAAGATTAAGAGAGGTGGAATTGATCTTCAGGTGGTTTACCAATTCTGGAGTTCATGACCCCGAGTCGTTCTGCATTGTAAAGATTCGAAAAAACGTTGTGGATTTCAGAATCGTTTTATTATCGACCAGAGCAAGTCAGAAAGTATGAAGTCCACACATCCTTTTAGATTATGAAATAAATAGTCACGAAGGATGTATGAACTCCAAACTTTCTTGGGTTTTTATTTCACTAAGACCAACTTTCTGCTTTTTTCTTGTCCATTACAACTCATTCTGGCAAAATATACGCCAGAAGCAACAGGTGTATTATAATCAGAAAAACCATTCCAAATCACTGAATATTGCCCTGAGTCGCGATAATCGTCCACGAGGTTCCTGACAAGCTGTCCCTTGATATTGAAAATAGATATCTGTACTTTCCCGGATTGGGGTAGTGAAAATCGAATCGTAGTTTCGGGGTTAAAAGGGTTCGGGTAGTTGTTGAGAGATAGTTTGATTGGGGCAATCTCAACCTGATCATGATTGGGAACAACGAAGTCGTAATTATAAATACCAATTCCTTCATTACCATTGAGAGCATATAAGATATGATCATTGAAGACCATTTCATCACAAATGATGTTATTGGGAATTGTATGCAGTATAACTGGATTGAGCGGATCGTCGATATTATATATATAAACGGTGTCCCAAGCCTCGTCGCAAAGGAAGAGCAAATTGTATTTCATCGTAATGCTGCTGATAAGGCTGTTTGAACTGGGAAGTATGGTATTGATAATTGCAGGGTTGGTTGGATTTGAAATATCGATAATCTTCACCCCACCATATTCAGTAGCAGCATATAAAACTGAATCCCTTATGGTTATGAATTTTGCTCTTGGATAAGGATCCGTAAAACCAAGCAGCGTTGGATTCAGAAGATTATCCATATTCAGTATATAGAGCCCTAATGAAGAAATGGAGAGATATGCTCTATTCCCTATCACTTCCATCGCCAGGACATCACCCACAGGATAATAACTTCCGATATAATGCAATAGGTTTGGATTTGATACATTGATAATCTCGAGTCCCAACCCGGAATCATAGATGTATGCCTTCCCATCCGAGACTGTTGCACTCATTGGGAAAGGAGTCTGGTATCGACTCATGAGCTGAGGATTCTCCGGATTCGATACATCAACCAAATACAAGCCATTCCCCATATCTCCAGTTAGTAATAAATAGGCGATGTTTCCAACCACCTTGACATAAGAGACATTATTTCCTTCGCCATATGATGCAAGTACCTGAGGAGATTGCGGATTGGAAACATTCAGTATTTTCAAACCTAAGCTGTTGTATGCAACATAGGATATGCTTCCCTGGATATCCATATAATTTGGCTTTATCGATGTATGAAGTGTGGTCAGCAACAGATTATCAATCAAATCTGAAGTTTCTAACACCTGGAGATCGAAAGCTTCATTTGTCAGGTAGATATGATTTCCGTTCGGATATAGAGAAACATTGGTTGAAACCGGTATTTGATAAAAGCTAACCAGCATAGGTGATTGCGGGTTGGAGACATCCACCATCCTCACTTCCCTACTGCTTGATATGTAAGCTATATTACCTTCAAGTCTTATTTTCTGTGCTATATCGGAAGGATCATCATTGAAATGATAGATACCCAGTAATTGTGGGTTTAATGGGTTTTCCACATTGAGAATTTCCAAGTGATTCGCACACAGGAGATATGCAATATGATTGCGTACAGCCAATCCCTTAACCCCGCCTGATGTATCATATGTATTGATCAAGGTGGGAGTCGTTGGTGCAATGACATTCACAAATTGAATCCCAGTACTATCGAGAAGATACGCAACTGAATCTGCCTTTTCAACTTCAAATACATAGCGGAGATAATTTTGATACGAGCCAAGTAATTGAGGGGATTGAGGATTATTGATATTGTATATGACCAATCCGTAACCATCTGCAATAATATATGCAATTCTCTGGTCAACCTTGATCGATATCGAATTGTATTCAGCACTATATCCCGCTGTCACTCCCAGCATATTATGCTCTGAGACATCGAATATGATTAACCCGATACTATCCCCGACTGCATAAAGCGTGTTGTTATCCAAATCAATCGCATTCAGGTTAAATTCTGTTTGCATCGACACACTAAAAGCAGGAGATGAAGGATTTATCACATCAATGACTTGTAGACCTGAACCATCTCCGATCATATATGCGGTATCATTGTGGATAATCACATCACGTGCAGAACCATCGATCTGGAAGTCAGATATCTTATGTATGTAAGCATGAATCGAAAAACAAGATAAAAAAATGAAAAGGATGGTCATGCATATTCTCATTGGTCCCCCCTTCTGAATCTGCATCTTAAGCCATAAATCAATGTACGATGAAATATATTGAATAGAAGACAATAATCAAAGCAATATTGGATTACTAAACAAATCCTGACAATATTTATTTAGGAATCAAGGAATAATAATTCGATATAATGCTGAAGATTAATACATGGAATAGCTTAATGATCAATTTGGTATGTTATTTTTCCATTGATGATTGTAATAAGGGGGGCACATTGAAGCCAGAAAGTATTATCTTCTTTTGTAAAATCATCGATCACAATGAGGTCTGCAAGCATTCCCTGCCGGATAATTCCCCGTTTATCCTGATCCTGTGTGGAAGCGACAGCCCAGATTGTATAGCATTTGATAGCTGTGGATGCATCGATCCTTTCATTCGGATGCCAGGAAGGATTCTGAGGATTGTTCATATGCCTTCTTTCCAATGCTGAATAAATTCCCTGGAACGGACTTATTGTTTCCACGGGTGCATCAGAACTAAACCCGGGTTCCAAACCCGCCTTGATGAGAGAAGCAAACATATATGCGCTTTCCTGTGCAGATTCACTCCAGTATTTCGTGATCAAGGGAATATCGGTTCGCATATGAACCGGCTGCATGGAGCAGAATATCCGATTCTCGAGCAATGACGGTATATCTTCTTTCCTGATGCACTGCAGATGTTCAATACGATGAGGCATGATACCATGCCTGTGATTCACTCGATCAAGAACACCAATGACCTCATGCACGCATTTATCACCGATGGCATGTATACTGGATGAAATTCCGTGTTTTACACCTTTCTCAACAAGTTGTTCAAGTTCAGGAGCAGTCATATTCATATGACCGTAATAATTCGGCTGATCCGGATATGGTTCAAACATGCTGGCAGTTTGGGAGCCTATTGATCCATCCATGAAAATTTTCATCCCACCGATCTTCAACGTTTCAGAACCTGTATAAGAGTGAATACCGGAAGCAATCATTTCATCCAATTTATCTGAAGGGAAGTGCCAGCAGAAGCGGAAAGGTATGCCTTCATCATCCAGTTCGTTATAGATGGAGAACGCCTCTGCATTTTCCATACTGTGAATCCCTGCCAACCCTAATTTCCAGGATTCTTCGATTGCGCTTCTCGCGATTTGCTTCATCTCAGGTCTCGTCATCGGCGGAATCACCCTATCAATCAAATCCCAGGCTAATTCAGAGAGCATACCGTTCGGTGTGCCGTCCGGAAAGTGATGGATATATCCTCCCGTAGGATTGGGTGTATCTGCATGGATTCCGGCTGCTTTAAGAGCCAAACTGTTGCACCATTTGGAATGAAAGTCCTTGCTCTCGAATGATACCGGGATATCCGGGAATATCCGATCAAGGAAATGGCAATCCATCTGATTTGAATCGGGATAAATATTTCGGTTCCAACCGCTGCCTCTCAACCATTTGGGAAGTATGGGATGTGAATTTCGATATTGTTCAAGGATATTCGCAATGTCAGTAAGATTCATCGCAGGCTCCAGATCGATTGCAACCTTCTTTCTTGCATATTCGAAGAAATGAGTGTGTGTATCGATGAATGCAGGTAAAATGACTTTTCCGTTCAGATTGATGGAATCGATCGTATGGTTTGGATCAGGTCTATCTTTCCAATCACCTATCCAATCGATCCTGTTTTGTTTGATGATGAGGGAATCTGCTTGTAAAAATCCAAGAATGGGGTCATAGAGCCTGGCATTTGTCAATGCAATCACCTGCATGATACTTCCTTACAAAAAAAGGCAGCGTTGAAGCTGCCTTGTTAAGATTATCAAACTAAGCAGTTTTCTTTTCTTTCTTATCCTGCTTATTAAATGCTGTTAAAAGATCCTTACTGCCTTCAATCACTTCACGCGTGACAGTGCATTCAGTGATATTCGGCATATTGGGCAATTCATACATCAGGTTGAGCATGATCCTTTCCATGATTGTACGTAAGCCTCTGGCACCGGTCTTCTGGTTGATTGCGATCTTTGCAATGGAAGACAGGGCATCTTCTGTGAATTCAAGATTCACGCCATCCAATTCAAATAATTTCTTGTACTGTTTACAGATGGCATTCCGAGGTTGCGTCAGTATCTGGATCAGGGCTGATTCACTCAGTTCATGAAGCGTGGCGATCACAGGCATTCTTCCTATCAATTCAGGGATCAACCCGTACTTCAGAAGATCATCGGAAATCGTTTGTTCGAAGATATCCGGTTGTTCCGTCTGAACCATGATATCAGCATCAAAGCCAACATTCTTCTTGTTCACACGGCTTTGGATGATCTTTTCCAGACCGAAGAAGGCTCCTCCGCAAATGAAGAGGATATTGGTCGTATCCATTTCAATAAAATCCTGCTGAGGATGCTTTCGTCCGCCTTTGGGTGGTACATTGACCTTGGTACCTTCCAGTATCTTCAATAAAGCCTGCTGCACACCCTCACCAGAGACATCCCTGGTAATGGAAGGAGTTTCGGATTTCCTGGATATCTTGTCGATCTCGTCGAGATAAATGATACCCCTTTCAGCCTTGGCAACATCGTAATTTGCATTCTGTAGTAAGCGGACAAGGATGTTTTCTACATCTTCACCCACATAACCGGCTTCCGTCAGTGTAGTTGCATCAGAAATTGCAAATGGAACTTTCAGGTACTTGGCAAGGGTCTGAGCCATCAGGGTCTTACCTGAGCCAGTTGGTCCAATCATGAGGATATTACTTTTTTCAAGTTCTATTTCATCGTGCTTCTTCATTCTGAAGATACGCTTATAATGATTATAAACAGCTACTGCAATGATTTGCTTGGCTTTATCCTGTCCAATCACATACTGATCAAGGAATTCCTTGATCTCTTTTGGCTTTGGCAGGACAAAATGATCGAGTTCTTCTTCCTGTTTGTCATTTTCAAGAATTGTAGAACACATTTCAATGCATTCATCACAGATATTTCCCTGCAGACCATGAATCATCTGCTTGGTTTCATTTTCCGGACGGCCACAGAAAGAACATTTGAGATTTGAGTATTTCTCCAAGTGAGACTCCTATTTTCTTTTAACAATCACTTCATCGATAATGCCGTATTCTTTTGCTTCCTGAGCGCTCATGAAATAATTACGATCGGTATCTCTCATGATCTTTTCGGCATTCTGCTTTGTATGATGTTGAAGGATTAGGCTCAATCTCTCTTTCAGATAGAGTATTTCCTTTGCCTGGATCTCGATATCCGTTGCCTGTCCCTGAACTCCGCCAAGTGGTTGATGTATCATCACACGGCTATTGGGAAGGCAAAATCTCTTGCCACTTGCTCCTGCGGCAAGAAGCACAGCCCCCATACTTGCAGCCTGACCAATACAGGTAGTGCTTACATGCGGCTTGATATACTGCATGGTATCGTATATTGCCAATCCGGCGGTGATCACACCACCCGGACTGTTGATATACATGGATATATCCTTCTCAGGGTCTTCACCCTCAAGATGAAGGAGTTGCGCAACAATGAGATCTGCAACATAATCGTCAATTGGACCACATACAAAAACGATGCGGTCTTTTAACAGACGTGAATATATATCATAAGCCCTTTCAGTTCGTCCAACCTGTTCTATGACAATAGGAACGTAAGGCATGATGTCTCCTTATTCTTCTTTCGCTTTCGCTTTTGGCTTAGCCTTCGGCTTTTCCTGCTTTTCTTCTTCCTGCTCAGGTGTTTTCGGAACAGGTTTAATATATGTTATGGATTTTTCAAGTTCTGTAAAGATTTTTTCTTCAATGATGTCATTATCCAGTTCTTCCGGATCGACATGGTCAGGATGATTCTTCTTGAAATCATCGACACTTTCCTTGTGTTCTGCTGCCATCTTGGCTATGAAGGCTTCCTGATCCTCTTTCGTCACTTCGATCTGATAGATCTCTTTCAGCTTCCTGAGAATATAGAGTCTCTTCGCCTGCTTGTCAGCCAGGATCCCGTAATAGGTCTTGAACCAATCAGGAATATCCTTCCCCTTCTGGGGTTCCAGATACATGTTTGTGATACGATCAACAAAACTTTTGGGAACCGGGAACGGATTCAATTCGTACAGTTTTGTCATGATGGCATCACGTTTTCTGTCCTCATTTCCCTTTTCATTATGTTCACGCATCTCTTCACCGATCTTTTCTCTCATATCAGCGAGTGAATCAAACTCTGCATCCTTCGCAAATTCATCATCCAGTTCAGGAAGATGACTGCGACGAATGGAATTGATGATGATCGTAACCGGAACTTTCTTATGTACATGTTCATTTGAATGATCATGTTCTTCATGATGCAGGACATGTTCATCCATCTCGGTTGCGACGCTCTCACCTATATTTTTTCCAACAAGGGTGGCGATCAGGTCATCATCCATATATTCATTGAAAAGGAAGAAACTGTGATTCATTTTCTTTTCTTCACTGTTTTCCTCGTATGTGACTTCCACATCGACCAGGTCACGAACCTGTACAGGACCTTCTGCTTCCAGGAATTGTGCCATCTTCTGGCGCATTTCTTCCAGATATTGGTCTATTTCTACATCCAAGGGAGTGGGCTCAAATTCAACTTCAAAATTTGAATACTGTTTCAATTCGATCTCAGGATGAACTTCGAAACGATAGGTAGCAACGAATTCCTTGCCTCTATCCCAATCGATATTCGTATTTTCGGGTTCATTTACCGGATTGATGTTATTCTCATCAATAGCCTGAAAATAGAATTTCTCCAGTGCAATCTCGTAGAATTCCTGTAAGATATAACTCTGGTATTGGTTCTCAACCATCTTTTCCGGGGCTTTTCCGGGTCTGAAACCGGGAACAGAAGCCTTCCCCTTGATCTTATTGAGTGCTCTGCGATAAATCGGTTCTGTTTCTTCGACCGATGCTGTAATGGTCATTTCCCTTAAAACGGGATCGATTTCCTTGATCTCGACTTTCAATTTATTCTCCTATCTGTTTATTATAAATGGTGCGAAAGAGGGGACTTGAACCCCTACTGGTTTAACCCAACTGGATCCTAAGTCCAGCGCGTCTGCCAATTCCGCCACTTTCGCGTAATGTTATTTTTTCTGGAGGGCTTTTGATGTCAAGTATTGATAATCAAAGCGATTCCATTCAGAAGACAGTACGAATTGACGCCAATCAAGCGTATTCAAATGGATTCGATGGCTCAAACTCATTTCATAATGTAAAAAGAGGCTGGTAGAAATACCAGCCTCCTGAATGTTAATAATATGATTTTTACATCTTTTTCAGGATATTGTTGTAGTACGTGACCATATCCTTCTTACCCAATTTTCCTGCAGCGAGCACGATAAACTGGACAGCAAGTTTGGAATTAGATTCCTTTTCATACCATTGCTGGGCTATAGGCAACAGGTCAGCATACATATTGTTCTGTGATAGAAAATAGCAGAACTGGCTCAAATTCTCTGTAGAATCATCCAATTCAATCAATTTGTTGTAGTACTTTTTGACATCATCTGTCTTCTTCAATTCCTGTGCAAAATTCTTCGCATTCTCAACAGCATCGAGGTTGTTCGGATCGATTGCCAGAATTTTCACATCTGTATCATAAGCTTCCTGGTACATCTTCTTATCATAGTAAATTCCGACCAGGTTGAAGAGGTTACCGACATCATTTGGTTTCAGTTCTGCGATCTGTTGGAACACGGGCAACGCCTTGTCTGTTTCTTTATTCGTATAATAGAAAGCGCCCAGTTTTGACAGGGTATCCGGATCTTTCGGATTGATTGCCAGAAGTTTGTTCAGAAGACCTTCGATTTTTGCATTGTAAGATGCTTTCTCATTATCGGGAGCATTTGTTTGTTGATCCTGGTAAATGAAAAGGAGCATTTTCATGGGTTCAGGTTTCGAAGGATCGAGTTGATTCAATTTCTCAAAAATAGGAATCGCAGTCGTGTAATCCTGTGCTGATACATAATCCTTACCGGTGCGGAAGATCCTGGCTTCGCAGCCCTGCATCTTCTTCGTGGTTTCCTTTATCCATTCTTCTTCATCCTTGGATAAATCAGATTGATCCTTCGCCAGTGATTGGAATTGCTGATACTTCTGATATGCTTGTATATAAGAATCAACAGAAGCATTGTCATGAGCGATTCTCTGTTTCGCCTGGTCTTCCATCGACTTGGTTGTATCGATGGGTTCTCCAACTTTCTCTTCACCCCAAGCAAAATAAATATCACCGGATTTCTTGATTGATTCAAGGTTGTTGGGATTTTCCTTCAGGACTTCCTTATAGAAATCCATGGCTTTATCAAGTTTCATTTGTTGAAGATACATGTTTGCATTTCGCAGACTTACTCTACCCTTTGGTGTCATCTTTTCCTTTGCATTGGCACAGGAAATACCAAAGAGGGAAATCGTTACTGCCAATATAACGAATAAGTATTTACGCATTTTATTAACTCCTTAAAGTTATACATTAAAGATAGGGTTTTGCCTTCTGAGAATTCGTCAAGTAAATTTGATACACACTATATTTCAGCTTTCCAGAGGAAAGTCATGCCAAGTGACAGGAAGATCACATTCGGTAGCCAGGCAGCCATGATGGGTGATAAAATAGCATTATAACCCAGGCTTTGTGAAACCCGCAAGGCTGTAAGATACAAGAAGCAAACCAGCAATCCCACCATGAAAATCCATCCTCTGCCTTTGCTTCTCATATTGGAAGTGGCAACGGGAACACAGAAGAAAAGTATGATGAAATTTGCCAGAGGGTATGATATCTTCATATACAGATCGACCATCTGCTTTGTGTACTTTTCTCCCACCTTTTGAAGTCTGTTCACGTATGACTTCAGTTCGAAATAATTCATCGACATCGGTTTCTTCGCACTCTTGACAAAATCGATTGGTGTCACATCGACCATGGGAAGATAGGTTGTCTGAAAATGCTGATAGGTTTTCGGTTGATGATTGGCAAAAGTTCGGATATCACAATTCCGGAACAGCCATTTGCCGGCAGTCCAAGTTGCATCAGAAGCAGAGATCTTCTGCGTGATCTCACCACTGTTGGGATCAAAGACTGAGATATCGATGACTTTCAACTGATTGCGATAACCGTCAAAAAATCCGATATAATAGAGTTGATTCTGCTTTCCGATGTAGTGTATTCTCGATCTGAGTTTTTCATCCTCAGGGGGTTGATTCTTGATCTTCACATTATAAACATAGTCTCGCGATGTCTCTGCCCAGGGAAGCACATATTCACCGAATATACCCATGAATGCACTGATCACCAAGCCTATAAACAATATCGGCATCACCATCCTTTTGACACTAATACCCGCTGCTCTGACAGCAATGGATTCATTGTATTTCGCCAACGAATTCATCATAAAGAGTCCTGTCAGCAACAGTGTGATGGGTGAAGTTAAAACAAACAGGTATGGAAGATTCAGAAGATAATAACTGACGGCAAGCTGGAAAGTAGCACCGCTTCTGATGAGTCTCGGAAGACGGTCAATAACATCGATGACAATGAACAGCACAGAAAAGGAACTCAGTATGATGAAATATGTGTTCAGGAACTGGCGCATGAAATAACGGTCGAGCAATTTCATCATATCTCCTATATCTTGAGCAATTTTGCCAGTTTGTCTTTGAGTTTTGGAAAATCGAACAGATTCTTCTCACGAATGGAAGCAGAAATCAACAATCCTGCAACAATCAGGAACACAATATTGGATATCCACATGGCAATGAAAGGTGACATGATTCCCTTGTCAGCCATCTGCTCACCGCCCACAAGAGACACATAATAGATGAGGAAAATGAAGGAACTGACTGAAAATGCCATCCCTATCCCGCTTGACTTCGTCATCAGCCCCAGGGGAATACCGATTAGAATGAAAATGATGCAGGCAAAGGCAATCGAATATTTTTTATTCAGTTCCACCTTGAACGAACGTATGCTGTCCTCGAGGTCAGCAAGCCTGTTCTTGTTCATGGTCAGCATTACATCTGCCTTCCTGGCTTCCATCTTGTACT
This sequence comes from Candidatus Cloacimonadota bacterium, assembly GCA_035402645.1. Taxonomy (GTDB): domain Bacteria; phylum Cloacimonadota; class Cloacimonadia; order Cloacimonadales; family DAONDQ01; genus DAONDQ01. Next base: position 20,182 of record DAONDQ010000023.1, read on the forward strand.
CTTCATTGTTCGGATCCGCACCAAAGAAGACACGCTTTCGTTCCAGGCGATAATTTTCCCTCTTCAATAACGCCATTTCATTCTGTTTATCCTGGATCTCTGTGCGTAGCTGTTTCGCTCCCATTTCTCGGTCACTGCGAAAACTGCTTTCGGAAAAATCGATACTATTCCCGAGATCCTTGATGTTCAAGATGAGTTTTTTGAAAGACCGAATCTCGAATTTATCAGGATTCTTGTCATCACGACTCATCATCTCCCCATCATACAATATGGCACGCATCGCATTTCCAGAAGACAATTGCACAATATTGCCCCGCTTCGCTGTGATAGTCTTGGGATAATGGCTGCTTCCAGTATCATATATGATGATACCCTTCATGACAATGCCGTTATTCTCCTTAACATAGATCGTGTAATCTGTGACTGAATTGAATTCCCCCGGCTTGATGATGGTCATGGGTTTATAATAGGCAATCCTGATCATCAGGTTCTTTAATCGATGATTCGTTTCAGGCAGGATACTATTGTTAAAGTAGATCATGAATGCGGAAAGTAGAATCCCAATCAGTACAAGCGGCGTTATCAGTCGATAAACATTGATCCCGGCAGATTTCATGGCAATGATCTCTGAGTCCACCTGCAATCTGCCAAATGCCATGATCGTCGCAATCAGAACTGCCATCGGTATGGAAAGCGCAAGCAGGAATGGAACTGTCAAACCAAATACATTCAGGATGGTAAAGATATCCAAATGCTTCTCGATGATCACATTCAGCAGATCCATGATCTGGTCCAGTAAAAGGACAAAGGTCACAACCATCAGCGAAATGAAGAAGGGTGCTATATGCTCCTTTAATACATACCGATCGAGTGTCCTTGTCATCGAATCTTTCCTTTCATGCTAAAATACGGGTTCATCAAGCCTTTCCCATCATTTTCAAGAGATCTGCTTCCGTGATGATTGCCACAGTTCCCAACTGCCTTGCTTTGTCCAGTTTTGAACCGGGATTTTCTCCAACAATCAGGTAATTCAGGTTTTTACTGACTGCACTGATCATCTTACCACCTTCAGATTCTATCAGTTCTTCCATTGCTTTTCTATCGTAATTCGGAAGAGTTCCCGTAATCAGGAATGTACTCCCGTCGAGTATATTTCCCTTTGTATTCATCACTCCGGCAAATTGCAGCCCGGCTTCTCGCAATGCTTCGATCATCTTCAGATTATCCTCATTACTGAAGAAATCGATGATCGAGTCTGCAATTTTATCCCCAATCTCCGGAACCTGGGTCAATTCTTCAAGTGTAGCCTTTTTCAAGGCATCGATACTCTCGAAGTGTTTTGCCAAGACTTTCGAAACCTTCTCACCAACATAACGGATGCCCAATCCGTAAAGCACTTTTGCAAATGGCTGCTGCTTGGATTTCTCGATTGCATTTTTCAGATTTTGGACAGAACGCTCTCCCTTGCCTTCCAATTGCTGTACCTTGTCATAATCGATATGATAAATATCTTCAACAGCATGTATGATACCGTTTTCAAGCAACTGGGAGATCAGGGCTTCACCCAACCCATCAATATCCATTGCATCACGATCGACAAAATGCTCGATACTCCTCTGCAATTGAGCAGGGCAGTTGGCATTGTCACAATAAGTGATGACTCCTTCTTCCTCCCTGAATAATGGACTTCCGCATACAGGGCAATGTTCAGGAAGAACGATCTCCTTTGCATCGGAAGGTCTCATACTCAAGTCCGCACCCAGTATCTTGGGGATGATCTCCCCTGACTTGATAACCGTCACCATATCTCCAATCCTGATGCCAAGTCGCTTGATCTCATCATCATTATGCAGGGTTGCGCGGCTTACGGTTGAACCGGATATGTACACCGGTTCCAATTCAGCAACAGGAGTGACTGCTCCCGTTCTACCCACTTGAAAAATCACATTCAGCAGACGGGTCTTTTTCTCCTGAGCCTTGAATTTATATGCAATCGCCCATTTCGGCGACTTGGCGGTGAAGCCGAGTTCCTTCTGCAATTTGAAGGAGTTGATCTTCACAACGATGCCGTCGATATCCACATCCAGTTCTGATCTCCTCTTATCCCATTCAGCGCAGTATGCCCGGATTTCCTTCAGTGATTTTGCTACTTTCGTATAAGGATTCACGGGAAATTCATTGCTCTTCAGAAAAGCAAGAAGATCTGACTGCCTTGTCACGTCATGATGATTGAATAGACCAACAGTATAGAAAAATGCTTCAAGATTTCTTTCAGAAACGATCCTGCTATCCTTGAGTTTAATTGTCCCTGCCGCTGCATTGCGTGGATTGGCAAATTGCTTTTCCCCTGCTTTTTCGCGCTCGCTATTGATACGGATAAACTCAGATATTGGCAGGAAAATCTCCCCTCTCACTTCAATCGGATCTGCATATGCGATCATCGTAGGAATGGAACCGATCGTACGAACATTCGCCGTGACATCTTCGCCTTCGTAGCCATCTCCACGGGTCACTGCATATTGCAGGATTCCATTTTCATAATAGAGATTTATACTGAATCCATCGAGTTTATGTTCGAGCGTGACTTCGGGAAATGCACCTTGCGCATCGGCTATCTTTAATAGGAATTCCGCTAATTCATCAAGGCTATAAGCATTGTCGAGGCTATACATCCTTTCTTTGTGGCGTATGACCCTGGCACCTGGTGAGACATCAGTCCCGATCTTGTTCACCGGCGACTTCGTTGTTTTGAATTGCGGAAATTGTTCTTCCAACTCACGCAGTTTCCTGACAAGCTGATCGTATTCGTAGTCACTGATCGTGGGCTGGGTAAAAGCATAATACTGCTCATCCATTTCAGCGATACGCTTCCGCAGTTTTTCGATTTCCTTCAATGCCTGTTCAGGTTTCATGCTCATAATTTCTCATCCTTTTCATGATACATCATCATTCATCAGATGAATTTGGGCAATAAAATTTTTCTACCATTCGTGTTACATGTATTTGAAATTCAAGGTTTCTATATATTATCCATTACCTGCAAAGTCACTTGAGGTAATCCAATCTGTTTCCAATCCCATACCAATCCCTTTCCAATCCCTTACCAATCTCTTTGGATTGGAATGGGATTGGTATACCATGGGTATAGGTCAAGTATCTGCTTGGTAAGCGTAATGAAATCTCAAGGTGTTACATCAGTGGGTTTGATACCGAGATGCAAAAGATAGGTACAATCGGATGATTCGTCTTTGTAGATGATATTCTGTCCATCTTTGGCAAAAACAAAGGAAGTGATGTATGTCTTTAATCCTCTATGCATCAATTCTTTCCCACTTCTCGTATCAAATACGCTCAGACAATATTGATATCCAGTCTCATTAACCATTTGCATCACTGCCAGTAACCTATCATCAGGGGAGAATTTTACATCTGATATATCAGAAACCGTTTCAGATAATGACATTGGGATTTCCCGGTTATTGATAAAATCCCTGAGTTGGAGAAATAACTTTCCACGTCTCCAATAAGCCATATATTGATAACTGTTACTGGTACAAATCTCATAAATTTGCGAAATATCTTGGATGAATTTCTCCTGCATGATATCATAGACATGCATGCTGTCGTTGGATGCCATATAAATGAGTTTTCTAAATGGATCGAAGGCATAAGTTACGGAAAAGGTTTCGGTACCATCGTTTTTAAAACCGTCACATACTTTCAATAATCTCTTACCTGAGTCGAAATCGTAGATGTACATGCCATCTTGTGATTGGTGTATGAAAAGACGGCCTTCGGGACTTATCCCGCTTGTCTTTCTTGACTGCCATTCGATTTTATCCTTAAAATGTACGATGGAATCAGGCTTGGTCATATCGAAATGAACACGTTTGGGGAGACCCAACATTTCCTCATGACCGTTATGAGGCAAAATGGTTTCGTACCATTTTGAAATGTTATACTCTCCAGTTGAACGATTGAAAGAAGTGCGCCCTATGAGTCTATTCACCATCAGATTCGACACGACGCTTCTGCAATTCAAATGAAAATCGGTGTATTGAGTCGATAAATCTATTGGATTAAACAAATACTCAGCTTGCTTATAAGGTTCGAAAAGGTAAAGATTGAAATTCCTTATGGGCACCATTAAAGTATTATAGTCATAGTTTGAAAACATAATTGGATTGGGCGTAATTGTTGTGTCAAAACTGTGATCCGCATTCCAAATATGGAATTTAACCGGAATGTATAAACCATCAAAACCTGTGATAAAAGTTGCCTTCTTATTGTATTTATTCCAATTTTGCCAAAATACCTTCGAAGTTTCCAAATCCATCTTCATTTTAATGGTATTACTAATGGTGTCCTGACCAAAACGCACATATATTGTGAATTCCTGAGCCTGTGCATCATAAGGGCTTAATTCATATTTTTCACCTGTAAGCGTCACTTCTGATTCCGAGGAACTGAACATTCGCTGATAATAAGGAATAAACGGATCAAATTCGTGATGTTTCACTTCACTGTATGTATTCAGCATCCGAATGATGTAATCCTTATTGCTTTCACTTTTACCCTGTGGTGCAAAAAGGTTCTTTGACTGGTAATACGCCTGTGCCTGATGGTGGATGCTGTCCGCAATGACCGGGAAGCGCTCGTTCCAATTAAATGTATATTTTGATGATGATTTTGTAGTCAATCCCGGCATCAGAGCAGGTATTAAGAATAAAAGAAAAAGCCATGTAATTCTTTTCATATTAACCTTCAAATTTGAATCTGATTAGTCGCCATCACCTTCATAATATTGCTCTAATGCAACCGTAACAACCCAGCCAACCACTCCTTTTTGAGTTTTCACTTTTGTCCAGGTCGAAAGCATGGGCTGATTTTGAAGCGTTATCAAGCTCTTCTGGGAAGATACTTCATTCAGGTTATCCACAACTTCATTCTTACTTAATACTGCCAGTACTTTCCCATCCAAGCTTGGAGTGCTACGCACCCGCATCAAATCATAAATTGTTATATAAGGATTACTTGGGTAAAACCCCTGTGATGAAGATTGGTTAGCCGAAGTCATGGTAGTATCTACCGGTGCAGGATATTGTGGATTCGCTGCATTATTCTGGTTTTTATCAGCATACTTTAGTAAACGAACCCTTGTGAAGCCAGAATGCCTGTTTATAGCAACTCTGCTGGTTAAGGATGTATTACGATCGTTTGGGGAAACTTTATATATGATAAAATAGGAGGAAGGTAACTGCCTTATCTTAAAAGATGCTTTTCCGTGATTATCAACGAGTTTTTTCTCCACTGGGATATTCAGGTTATACACGTCAAATAAATAAACAGAACCCTCGGTAACAGGTTTCATCGCATTTTTCTGGTCAACCACTTGAACGACAATTGTTGGTGTCATAAATGCCCTGATCACCCAGGGATACAAAGCAACGCCCGCAGCAATCAGTAAAATGAGCCAAATCCATAGCCATTTGTTCCTGTCCATATATCCTCCTGTGAAATATAATGGATACGTAGATCAAACACTTTTAAGAATTATGCTTCTGTTCAATAAAATATGATAAAGATTATTATCATATCAATTTTCTCTAATATCAATTAAATATGCAACTTTTAATTTGTGCTTTTTATCTTTCCAGTAATTTTCTATCTTTTTTCGGTTCATTCATCTTTGTTTCCTCTCCAGCAATTCATCCTGCCTATCACTCATTCACGATTGTACAAGTGCGAGTTTTGCTTCACTACTCTATCTTTTCTGTTCCCTTCCTTACCCGTTCATCCTTCGTTTTCAGTTTTTTCTTGACGTTGAATAGAAGTATAAACAACTATATTTTAAAATACTACTACATGAAGGAGTTTCAAATGTTAAGAGGTGATCAAATCAAACCCGCAAATGGCAAACTTGGAATCGCAATTGTTGGACTTGGTGCCGTAACCACTACATTTATTGCCGGTGTTGAAGCCATAAAGAAAGGTATCGCAAAACCCTACGGTTCAGTGACTCAAATGGCAACAATTCGCCTGGGAAAACGAACAGAAGACAGACATCCCTATATCAAGGATTTTGTTCCTTTGGCAAAGCTCAATGACCTGGAATTCATCGCTTGGGATATCTTTGAAAGTGATGCTTATGAAGCTGCCCTGAAAGCCGGTGTTCTGGAAAAAAGCCTGCTGGATCAGATTGAACCGGAACTGCGTAAGATCAAGCCCAAGAAAGCCGTATTCGATCCTGAATATGTAAAGAAACTTCATGGTACTCATGTGAAGGTTGCTCCCAATAAACTTGAATATGCAAAGATGCTGATGGAAGATGTCGAGAATTTCAAAAAAGAGAAGGGACTCGATCGTGTCATGATGGTTTGGGTGGCTTCCACAGAAGTCTATATGCAGGCAGATTCCTCCCACGATACGATAGAGTCATTTGAACAGGCAATGAGAGAAAATCATCGTTCTATCTCCCCGTCCATGATCTATGCCTATGCCGCATTGAAGATGGGAATCCCATTTATCAACGGTGCACCAAACCTCAATCTGGAAGTACCTGCTCTTCGCCAGTTAGCGGAAAAGAATCATGTTCCGGTTGGCGGGAAGGACTTCAAGACAGGTCAAACTTTAATGAAGACTATCATTGCTCCCGGACTCAAGGCACGTATGATCGGTTTATCCGGATGGTTCTCAACCAACATCCTTGGTAACCGTGACGGTGAAGTGCTGGATGACCCTGAATCCTTCAAGACCAAGGAAGTCAGCAAGCTTTCAGTGATTGAAGACATTCTACAATCTAAACAATATCCGGAACTTTATGGAGATATCTTCCATAAGGTAAGAATCAATTATTATCCGCCTCGCGGAGACAACAAGGAAAGCTGGGATAACATCGATATCTTCGGTTGGCTCGGTTATCCAATGCAGATCAAGATCAACTTCCTTTGCCGTGATTCCATCCTCGCAGCTCCTGTGTTGCTTGACCTCATTCTGTTCACAGACTTGGCAAGACGCTGTGACATGTATGGTGTGCAGGAATGGTTATCCTTCTACTGGAAGAGCCCAATGGCTGCTCCGAAACTGCATCCGGAAAATGACCTGTTCATCCAGCAGACCAAACTCAAGAATACCCTTCGCTATATGATGAAGGAAGATCTCATCACGCATCTTGGTCTTGAATATTACGACATGATGTAATGATGGGAGTGGCAATTTGAAGAAGATAAGACTCCTCTTCAAAATTGGGTATGCATACCATAAGGCTGCTTTCGACCCTATCATAGAATTGCTGCTGAATAATCCGAAATATGATGTCTGGTTCTCACTCGATATCGAGAAGAAGAAGTACTTCATATTCGAAATTCCCTATCGCAGCAAGATCACCAGGGAATGGCAGAAACAGGGATATCGCTTCACCAAGCAGACGAAGGGTTTTGATATTGTCATAGCCGGAGATACTCTCCGCAATGCGAAGGATTTTGGCAAGACCCTGCTGATATTCCTGAATCACGGCACGGGTATCAAGAATATCCTCTATCGGAATCTTGCGCGTTCCAAGGGCGTGAAGTATCAGATATTCGTTGAAGGACAGCATCGGGTGGATTCACTGTTAAGCTGTCCAGATCTTGGTACAAGTGAAGTGCACCTGGTCGGTCTTCCCAAACTCGATTACTATTTCCAGGGACGCTTCGATCGTGATGCGATTCTGAATAAATGGGGATTAGACCCGGGTAAAAAGACGGTTCTGTTTGCACCCACATATAAACCAACCTGCTTATATGATGTAAAAGAGGACATCTTTGAACAGACCCGGGATTATAATCTGATCATCAAGCTTCATCCCTATAGTTGGATGGGAAAGTATGCTCCGCATAAGCAGCATAGAATCTATGAAAAACAGGTGAAGAAGTACCTGCATGCGGTACTTCTTCCCTTTAGTGAATACAATATCGTTCCTTATTACTTTGCAGCAGATACCATATTGAGTGAAGCGTCGAGCACCGTCTTTGACTTCATCTCCTTTGGTAAATTCGGTATCGTATATGACCTTCCCTGTGATGATTTAAAACATTCTGATGGTCAGCCGCTTCTCGAGATCGATAATCGGGAATTCCTGAAGGGAGCCTTCCCGCATATTCAATCGGGAAAGCAAATTGCCAATGCCATTGATATTGCGTTGCATCCCACTCCCGAAATGATTGAAAAGGCTGATGAATACAGGAGAAGATACTTCTATAAACTCGATGGGAAAGCCTCTGAACGTTTCGTGGAGAAGATGGAAGAACTATATAGAGAAGGGACTCATTGTAATGAATAGATTGGGGAGTTGTATATGAAGGCTGTAATCATCGCTGCTGGTTTCGGAAGCCGATTATGGGATTTGAGCAATCAGGTGCCGAAGACACTCCTTCCCTATGCAAATGGGACAATACTCTCCACGATCATAACACAATTGAAATCAGCAGGTATCGGGGACATAGGTATCGTCGTTGGATATAATCAGGAATATATCAGGAAGTATGTTGCTGAAATCGATTTCGGCTTGCCTATTCAATTAATTGAAAATCTCGAGTGGGACAAGGGAAATGGATTGTCTGTGTACAAGGCACGAAATTATGTAAAGGATGAGCCATTTGTGCTTTCCATGTCCGATCATGTGGTGACTGTTGATGCATTGAAACAAGTGGTAGAATCGAAAGAAAATACAAACCTTCTGCTGGTTGACCCCTGGGTGGACAGTATTCATGATATCGATGATGCAACCAAGGTCTATTGTGAAGAGAACAGGATCGTGGCAATCGGGAAGGAAATCCCATTATACAATGGCATCGATTGCGGTGTATTCCGATTGGAATCCGACTTTTTCGACGCAGTTGAAACTGTAGTGAAATCAGGAAATGAATCAATCAGTGGTGCCATCCAGGAATTGATAGCAAATAAAAGAATGAAATCCATAAAAATATCCAACCCGCTCCAGTGGCTCGATATCGATACTCCCGATGCTTATGAATATGGTTTGAGGTATGTGCATAGATTGATTGGGAAATAGGAGGGGGAAGGTTACTGGTTACTGATTACTGGTTACTGGTTACTGGTGATAGTCTGATAAT
>DAONDQ010000024.1:0-28202 GCA_035402645.1 Candidatus Cloacimonadota bacterium
GGTTGACTGTATCTGCCAAACGGAAAGCAGCACTGACCTTGCTGACCTGCAGGGGATTTCCCGTTCCGTACATAGGGTTGGCGTATAGAACACCCAGTCCCCAGTCACCGTCATTCCAACCTGCCCAGGTATTCTGGGTAAGACTGTCGTAATAGAGCCATACAGGATTATCGACAATCACTGTATAACCCGGCGAATAGGTAATATTGTTATTGAGTGAACCATCCTGGGCAACAATGACGTAATAGACCTGGGTGCCATATGGCTGCGCCGGGATCTCGCATGTATATCCGTTTTCGGATGCTGACATATCGAGCCATATCCAGCCACTGCCATTCAAGGCATAATAAACGCCCACGTAGGAAAGACCGCTGTTCCAGATGAGATCGTCATGAACTTCCGCAGTAATGGTGATGGGCAGGTCGTTGCGGGTTGTGTTGAGAACGGGCTGGTGGATGATCGTAGGCGGCAGAGTATCGCCCAAGGTTTCATACACAAAAACATCGTCTAAGTACCAGTCGTGCGCATTCATGCCTTCATAACGAAAGGCAATGTAGATATTCTGTCCCATCCAGTTGGAAAGATCGACCGCATCCCTAACCCAGGAATCAGTTACCGTCCTGGGCGTCCAAACTTCCTCGAAATCACCGTCGTTGGGATCAAGCGAACCTGTTGATATCCAGACGCTGTTGGTTCCATATGCCTGCGGATTCTCATTGAATGACCAGAAGGAAACCGAATAGGAAACATCAGCAGGCAGGCGAACGAGAGGAGTTATCAGCCAATCATCCGAATAATTATTCTCCTCCTTTAAGTGCATGGCGGAACACGTGCCGTTATTCGACTGATTTGCATACTGATTCCAGTTCCAATGCCCGTCAGATTCATCCATGTCAAAGTACAGCCAGTAGTAAGGCGGGAACACTCCGCTTTCGAAGGTCTCGCAGAAGGGGAATTCATGAATCCCCGAGTATTCCTCGATCATGACATCATCAAGGTACCAGTTGTGTGCATCATTTCCCTGGTAACGGAAGGCGATGTAAACTGACTGTCCCTGCCAGGGAGACAGGTCGACCATGTTGAATACCCAGGAATCGCTGACGGTAATGGGTGACCAGATACCGGTGTAATTGCCGACATCAGGATCAGGGGAAGTGGTGGAAACCATGACAGCATTGTTGCCATACCATCCAGGCCAGACATTGTAGGACCAGAAGGAAAGCCTGATGCCCGTACCGGAGGGTAGTTCAATGAGAGGAGTCACGAGCCAGCCTTCCTGGCTGGAAGCATCATACAGGTGCATCGCAGAGCCCGAACCACCGGGTGTATGGTTGTGGGTTGTATTCGCACTCCACGCAGGTTCCATCCCATCCTGGTCATAGACCTGCCAGTCGGTTGGTGGGAATGTCGAACCTTCGAAGTTTTCCGAGAATGGTAATGATCCTGTATCCCTGGATATTGCTCCATTCATATGTGATAGAGATAGTTTTTGGACCGTAGGAAATGACTGTTGGGGTGGATTTGGTAAGTTAATACAGAATAGTGGTAATAAAATGATAAAAAACAAAAATCCTGACAAAAAACTCTTCTTCATCTCTCCTCCAAACGTGCTTACTGCACGATTTACACATGTTAAGTTATACGAGACCCAGTTTTATTGAGTTTCTTATCTTTCGTTAAAATGTTGTTTTTATCGGAATATTTGTCAAGGAAGAAAAGAAGGTGATGAAGCCAGGGGCTCATCAAGTTAAAAGTTAAAAGTTAAAAGTTGAAAGTTGCAGAAGGATTCGTAGGGGTCCGCGTCAGCAGACCCGTCATACCGTAGGAGTTTGCGGAAGTAAACCCGAATTAGAGCAACCTCCTTTGTCCCCCTACTTCTACACTTCGTCAAAGCCCAGTGGAACCAGGCTCAGTACAGCGCTTCGCGAGTATTACGTTTTGTGCCGTCCTGACGGACTCGACATCCTTTGGTATGTAACCCAGGAATGAATTCCTGGGCTAAGTGATAGCGTCCTACGGACTCCAGAGGAAGATGCATAAGATTGGAATCTTATGCCACAATGGAAGTGCGAAGTACGAAGGAGTTCTTAACTCTCTGTCACGAGACCTCCCTTAATCCCTCCTTCCCAAGGAGGGAAGTGACATCACTTCGACAAGCTCAGTACAGCGCTCCCTTACCATAAGGGAGAAATCCATACTTGGCTCCCCTCTTTTGCGTGCAAGAGAGGGGCTGGGGGTGAGTTGGTATAAAAGAGAAAATAAAAATTGACTTTGTTTTGCCATTTTTCATAAATCGAAAAAGTTGCTAGCTTTTAAAACATATTGTATGTAGGCATTATTCGGAAAGTATTTTTCATTGATAGAAGCCAGGGATAGATTTCTAATTATGGGTTTTTTACCTATTGTTTATAAAACATATCCGTAACAATGGAGTCATTATGAAAACTGCTGTCTGTCTTTTTTTCTTTCTTATCCTTCTAACCGTAACACTGAGCGCTAATCTTGTGACCAATCAGCCGTATGAGCAGATTCAACCCGATGGTACAAAACTGCAGTTGTTTGTCTCGGGTGATGAGTATTATCACCGTGTTCATGATGCGAACAATTACACTGTTCTTATGAATCCTCAAACGGGATATGCTGTTTATGCGATCCCGGATGGTAATTCAATTAAAGCATCAGAGTATGTTGTTGGAAAAATAAATCCAGCAGCAGTGGGAATCCAGCCCAATCTGATGAAGAAGGAAAGCGAAGCGGAGACGCTTCATCGGACTCAACAGACAGAAACCCTAAGAGAGACACGGACTTCTCCAACAGGTTCCTATAACAATCTTGTCCTATTCGTGCGATTCCAAGACCAAACTGAATTTCCTACTACGACTCGCTATTCAGTGTACAACAATCTTTTTAATTCGAGAACCCAGCAATCCTTGAAAGACTATTATGCAGAAGTGTCTTCGAATCAACTGATGATTGATTCATACCTATATCCCGCAGCAGATGGAAATGGATATGTGGCTTCGTTAATGGTTCCCTATAACCGGGGTTGGTATAGTCCATTTGATCTGTTGAATAATCCCCTGGGTTATCCCAATGAAACGATAAGGAACGAAAGGGAATACGCATTGGCAGTACTCCTGATTTCGTCTCTTGATGCGCTTGTACCTGATAATATTGATGCAGATTCGGATAACGATTTATTGGTTGATCAAATCACATTTCTCTTCCGTGGACCCGCGGATACCTGGGGTGATATCCTTTGGCCTTCCAACCAGCCATGGCAGACAGTACTCGGTTCAATTAATGGAGCTTTTGCTTACAAATATGTGAAGATTTTTGAAGGCGGCCTGGATGCTAGTGTGATTTGTCATGAAACAGGTCATAACATCGGTTTTCCGGATTTGTATCATTATAGTCATGACGGCAAAACACCTGTCGGAAGCTGGGATTTGATGGCAACTGATAATACGCAGCATGAACTCACTTATTTGAAATGGAAATACGGACATTGGTTCGATACCATCCCCACAATAACACCTACTTCTGTATCCATTCAGTACACATTGACTGCCATCGACCGAAATCCCTACTCTTGTTATAAGATTCAATCCAACCATGCGGATGAATTCTATATGCTGGAATACAGACGCCAGGCAGGAAGATACGAAGTCGGCGTCCCTACCACGGGTCTGATAGTGTATCGCGTGATCAGTTCCTATTTTAACAGTGAAGTCGTTGGAAATTCTGATGGTCCGCCTGATGAAGTATATGTCTATCGACCCGGTGGAGATATTACGAATGAAGGAGATATCAATACCGCAAATTTCTCTTCCACGGTTGGACGCATCGAATTTAATAATGATACGGATCCCCAACCCTGGCTTTATGCTTTTCCAGGGATGCAGATGGATGGCAATCTTGTATTAACTGACATCGGAGTATCCGGTGGCAATACCATCACCTTCAGGGTTCGAAACTCGATACTGCCTGAATATATCTGGGATGGCAGCACAAGCAATGATTGGACAAATGCATCCAATTGGAGCAGGGATGAAATACCGACGACAACTTCAAATGTTGTAATTCCTTATGGGGTTCCGAATTATCCGAGAAGTGGAAGCACGCGAGCCATCAACGATTTACATGTCGAACCAGGTGCAACTATTACACTCGGAGCAGGAACTCTTCAAGTAAGAGGTAATTTCGAGAACCAGGGTAATCTTGCCATGAATCATACTGATGCTGCCCTGGTCGTTGAAGGTGATATGTTTTTCCGTTCAGGTTCAGTTACGAGTATCACAAATGCCGGAGCACTAATGGTATTTCATGGAAACCTGAATTTCGATGCCGGATCCAATGTTGATATGGTACTGGGAACGGTTCAGTTTAATGACACGGGCAATTCTTACATCGTGGTGAATGCACCCACTCAAATCGGTGAATTGATAGCCCAGGTAACTGCTCCATCTTATTTATATGTGATCAGTGACAATGGTTCAAAGCTGACCATCAACGGTCAGTTATACATATGGGCTAACTGCCATATGTCGATTACCTCGGAAATGACGGTGGGCATAACAGGAGAATTCAAAAACATGTCAGGATATTTCACCTGTACTGCCGGAACGGTCATTATGGAAGGAAATACTTCCACTACAATCGACAACTCGGTTGTTTCTACCAACTACTTCCATGATTTGAAAATTGCCAAAAGTGGTGGAGCAACCGTAACATTGACAAGTGCTGTAGAAATCATGGGAAGGCTAAGGATAGAACCGGGTGCATCTCTTCTCAATGACGGAAAGAGTATGATCATACATGAGGATCTTCTTAGTTATGGATTTTTGAATTTAACCGGAACTGATGACATATATGTATATAACGACATTCTATGGGGAATTGGCGCTACTGCATCTATAGCTTCCAACAATATTACCATACAAGTTGCAGGGGATATGACCTTCTTACCTGGTTCGAATATTGATTTGGACTATGGAATATTTTACTTCTATGCCAATGGTACTTCGACGATTGGTGTTTACGAAAACGCCACGGTCAGTGTTATTGGCTGTTTTAAATCTGACCCATATTACCTGGCGATTGACGGTGACGCTACAAGAGCATTGAATATCGGCATGGGTATCCAGGTTGATGCAGGCAATATATTGAAGGTTACTGGTCCTGCTAATATACATATGACTGGATTTCTCACTATAAATGGCTTGCTGCAATGTAATGATGGAGCTTTTATATTTGATGGAAACACTGATTCCAATCTCACCTGCTCCAGCACAGCCGGTAATTATTTCCATGACCTGACTATCGATAAGCAGAATAATCACAAGCTGAACTTACTCGCAGATCTGATGATAAAAGGAAATCTGCTGATTACAGCAGGGATTCTGCAAACCAATAACTATACCATAGAGAGCAAGGGAAACTGGACAAATAACGTCGGAGAACCCGGTTTTCTTTTTGGCACCAGCCAGGTTATCTTCTCCGGAACCGGTAATCAATACTGTTATGGAGAACATTTCTATACGATGGTTCTCAATAAAACAGGTGGAGAGTTGATATTTCCCGGCAGCAGCTTCTCCAGATGTATGTATTATGATTGGACAGCAGGTTCCATACGTGTCGATGGAGGATATTTCGTTGCCGATGACCTGGTAGATCCGGGTATCTATGGAAACTTTATTCTTAACTCAGGCAATATCGATTTATTCCAGGATGCAGCCAGTCTGATCGATCTGAATGCATCACTCACAATTCATGGCGGTAATTTCAGTATATACGGAGGTTCTGCGGCAAGCCGTTGGGCTAATGGGGTAAATGCAGGTATCACCATGGATGGAGGAGTACTTGATTTCATTGATAATGGAATCCTGAATCGGATAACTTCCTACACCATGACACTAAATCTGACTGGCGGAAAAATCAGAACGAATAGGAATCTGTCGATCACAAGAAGCAGTACCGTGATACCGACAGGTACCTTTGAATTATATGGCTCGACCGATGCAACCGTAACCTTCGGATCGGGAACAGGAATCAGCATTCCAAACCTTATCATTGATAAAGGGACAAAGATGCTTGCTGACATAGATAATGAGCATGACCCCATAAGCGTCGCCAGGAACTCCAGTGATGAAATCCAACGCACTTCTGTTGCCAGTGCCAATAGTAACCTGATTATCAATGGTTATCTCAGTGTTGTGTCCGGCACTTTCAGTGTAAATGGAAAAACTATCCAAGTGGGAAGCTCTGTCTCGGTAAATGGGACATTACAGATGACATCAGTTGGCGGAGCATACGGATCGATAACCTGCGGTGGTGATTTTATCTGGAATAACGGTTCCGTTTCCAATATCACAGGCGGAACGATCCAATACGGAGAAAGCTGGAAATTCAATAGCGGAAGCAATGTAGTTCTGACAAGTTGCCCCGTTACGTTTACCGGTTCTTCAAATGCTTTCATTACATCATCAAGCACAACGGCAAACTTTGGGAATTTAATACTCAATGGCTCTCGAGTTTCTGGAGATCCGGTGTGGAACTATATGTCCACTGAATCCACACAGCCCCTGGTCATCTTAGGAACATTAGTCATCAATAATGATAACTATCTTTATTTGAGCGGAAAGACCTTATCTACGAATGACAACATTACGTTGACCGGGGACGCTCTACTTGCTCTCGATGCAAATGCGGTGCTCAAGCTGGCATCAGCTAAAACACTGACTGTTAATTCGGGAGCTGCTCTGCAAGTACTCGGCTGTTATGGGCACCCTGCTACCATCACACATCAGACAGGATATTATGTTGTGAACATAGAAAGCGGGGCGAATATCAGTGCGAGATATGGCGTGTTTGAATATATGGGTACATCAGGAATCAATGTAAAGTCTGGTGCGATCGTAAATACAACGAACACCTTCAACTACTGCACCTTCCAAAATGGAGCAGCTTCGGGGTCTTTACTAACAATGAACAGTACACAAACTTTGACATCTTATGGGGCTATCTTTCCCACAAATACCTGGTCGGGAAGCTACAATGTTTCGAAATCCACAACAGGTACCATCACATTTATCAATGCCACAGGTGGTTTTTCAGGTGAAAGTTATGATGGAGATCCAATGTTCAGAGTATTCTGGACTTCAGACACCTATGAATTAACTCACTTGTGGGATGGAGCAGATCATTCAAATTTATACGTTTGTGATCCTGTGATTTACAATATTGCCATTTATAACCCTTCCGTAAGTAATATTCTGACACCATTCAGAGTGGATATATATCGCCGGCGGTACAGTTCCGAAAGGATTCGAAGTAATATTCTGACACCATTCAGAGTGGATATATATCACAATCGAACATCTGCACCAGCGGTAGGGGAAGAGGGAGACCAATACATTGTGGTCAATTCTCTCAACGCAAGCAGTTCGATTGAACTGTTCTTTCCTGCAACGAGCAGTACAACGGCAGGGACTTGGCAGACCTGGTTCCAAATAGACACATTTAATGAAATTGCTGAAAGCAATGAAACGAACAATATCTTCAGTTCTGTCACAACAACCTGGAATTCTATGCCGGAAGTGACAACTCCTACGATCTTCTATGATACGCAACTCAACCTTTTGCAACTGAATTGGACATATCCGATTTCAGTGCATAATTATGTTATCTATCGGAGTGATAACCCGAACGGACCATTTACTCAGGTTGGAACAGCGATAAGCCCTTCCTACTCGGAAACACTTACGAACAACAAATATTTCTATAGGATCACTGCTGTGAAGATTTGGCAATGATGTAGGGATGACCGGCAAAGTCGTCCCAAGTGTTACCTAGGTGTGGTTAGATATATGCAGGGCAAATGAAGGGTCTGCTGACGCGGACCCCTACGGGAGATGAGCTGGTAGGAATGGCAGCGTAGGGGTTTACTGCCGTAAACCAGGATTATATGGAAGTTCGAAGTGCGATGTTCGAAGTACGAAGGATTCTTAACTCTCTGTCGCTCATTGCAGAAGCAAATAGCTAATAGTTAATAGCGAATAGCCCGGAACACTACCTTCCCTCTCTTTGGATAAAGAGAGGGTGGCTTTAGCCGGGTGAGTTTGATCTACTCTTTGAAAATTCAATTATTATCGCATCCTTTTTTTAAACAATTCAAACTCATCCGTCACTTCGTGCCACCTTCCCTTTATCCAAAGGGAAGGATTTCATATTGAGCCTCCCTCCCCCCTTCTCAAGGGGGGAAAAGAGATTTCGTAAGATTGGAATCTTACGCCACAGTAGGGGCGCAATGCGTTGCGCCCATCAATTAAGATTGAATATTGAGTAGGAAAAAGGGCGACCTTACGGTCGCCCTTTTATGATTAGCGTATAAGCATGAGTTTCCTGGTTACTTTCACATGAGATGTCTGAAGCTGGCAGAAATAGATACCGGAAGAGAGGTGATCATTTTTAAGAATAATCTGGTCTGTATCAGGATGGATGGAGTATGAATCCACCAGTTGACCACGCAGATTGTACAGGTTCAGGGTACCTGAATCATGTGAATTTAATTTGATTTGAATGCGTACTTCATCACCCTGGTGGAAGGGATTCGGATAGGCAGCCAGGCAGGCGTTTTGATCTGCAGCAACGGACTGGTCATGATTACCGACTACACCAGAGTCGTGCTTTGCCACAAATATATCCGCGGTATTGCCCGTGATCACCATGTCTCCGAACGTCTCACTTTCAGAATAGGGTCCAATGACATAACAATTCCCATCATTATCGCAGGAAACGCCAAAACCCCAGTCTTCATGAACATCTCCGGCTCCATCAGCCCAGAGCCAGTTGCCATTTGTATCGAGTTTTGCCGCAAAGGTATCCACCAGGAATGTGCCATGTCCGGGGAGTGTGGAAGACCCGAAATCGGAGGAACCGAGATACTGCCCGGTAACATAGCAGTTACCGTTGGAATCGACAGCTATGCCTCTTCCCTGGTCATCACCCACACCGCCAGCTCTTCTAGCCCATTGACAATTCGCGGAGGAATCAATCTTGAGCACGAAGGCATCTGCCTGTCCGCCGGAAGCAGTGAGATTGATGTCACCGAAACTGGTTGTCAGGTTGAAGTAGCCGGTGACATAGCAATTGCCGTTCTGATCGGCAGCAACGGCATTTCCCACCTCAGTGAAATTGGATCCGGCACCATGTGCCCATTCCCATCCCCCGTTCGTACTCAGGCAGACAAGGAGAATATCTGTCTGTCCAATGGTGGTGACGGTCATATCTCCATACGTGGAAGTCCCTGCACAATAGCCTGTTGCATAGACATATCCACCGCCATAACCAACCCCATAACCGGTGGTATGATTATCCCAACTGGTTCCGCCGCCTGAGACAGCCCATATCCAATTTCCACCATTATCGATCTTGGCAATGAAGATGGCACAATCATCGCCGCTGTTCGTATTGAGTGTTGTTAATCCAAAAGAGGCATTGCCCTTCACATAGCCGGTGACATAGCAGTTTCCGTTGTGGTCGGAGACAATCCCATAGCCTCTTTCATCTCCATAATCGGTTCCGGCAGCAGGAGTGACCCAAAGCCAATTCCCGGTAGCATCGATGGCAGCAACGAAAACAGCCCCAGCTCCTTCCTGGTCGAGGGAAATGCTTCCGAAGAGAGCATTGCCGGAAAACTGGCCTGTGATAAAGCAATTTCCTTCTCCATCATTGGTGATGCCATAAGCTTCTTCCCCGCCTGTGCCAGTGGAACTGCGGACCCACAGCCATTCTCCTGTTGGGCTCAGCTTGGCTACAAACGTATCCGATCCATTCTCAACACTTGTGACAGTCAAGTCTCCAAAATGCGCTTCACCCTGGTAGAAACCCGTTATATAGGTGTTCCCAGCATTATCGGTTGTGATTCCCCTGCCATTATCCACATTCACAGAACCGCAGCCTTTCGCCCATATCCATGAGGGATCTGATTGGGCAAGCAGGGTTGAGAAGAGAATTGTAAGAGCTAAAGTGAGTATCAGTTGTTTCATGTTACCTTCCTTTTATGAGATTGATAATATGATTCACATTCATAAATTGTAGAAAATCCCAAAATGAGTCAAGAAATTAGAAATAGATTTTTATTGACACTTATGTTCAGATATGAATGATTTTCAATATAAACTATCCCCATAAGGAGATTTCAATGAAGTATATTTTGAGTATCATTCTGCTTATAGCATGTATCGGATTATATGCTGAATCCATGATGATCACTACCCCGGGAGGAAATATCGGTTTCACAGTGGATGGCAATTCATCCTATCATGACGGAAAGGTAACGTCCAGCGCAGTAGTCGATAACATTGCCGATAAGCTCCAGGAACTGGACAAATCATATATTATCAAGTTGAATAAAATGGACCAGGTACGGGCAAAGAAACTGATCGACGACATCTATAACCTGCTTGCCCTGCTTCCCGCAAATGACCAGATCGCTGTCACACCTGCCGGAAATCCGACTACGAATTCAAACGTGAATACAAATGTAAATACGAATACTTCCACTTCAACGTCAACGGCAGTGAATGATAACAACATGAATATCAACATCAATGTGAACAATAACAATCCTGATGCAAACCAGGGGAATGACAAACCACACGGAAAACCGCATGATCACCATCCCCAGGTGGATATGGGTGAAGAGCACGTCGTTGTAAAACCCATAGCAGAAAAGGATTTCACGATCCTGGTCAATAAGGTGAAGGCGGAGAGTTTTTCGGATAACCAACTTCGCGTGATCCGCACAGCCACCAAGAATGCAAATTACAATGTGGACCAGATTGTTCGCATGATGGATCTTCTCACCTATTCAGATGATAAGATCGAAGCCCTGCGCATCATGTATCCAAAAGTAACAGACCCGAAGAACAACTACCAGATCCTTGATGCTCTCACCTATTCAACCGATAAGGAAAAAGCAGAAGAGATCATCAACCAATAATACCATTTTACATATAATAAAGGACTCCCAGGCAGGGAGTCCTTTTTTTTCTACTAAAAAAGAACGGATGATACAGCGTAAACACCATATCATCCGTTTGCTCAACGTAAGAGGATATTTATATCACCCTCACCCTGTATTTTGTCCGCATTGTGCGGATACATATATAATATATTCGATTTGAAATATTCCGCAACAGAAATTTCAACAATTATGGATTGACCCTGATCGAACTCGATGCCGGAATCCAACCACCCAAACCGTTCGGAAGCTTGATCTGGCTCCAGGCATCTTCTTCCTTTTCAATGGTATAGATCATGCCTTCGTGAATGGTAAAGACACGCGTGAAGTCTGAACCCGGACCACTGTATCCCACTTCAGAGGGAACGACCAGCACTGCTGCTTTATGACCTGCAAACTGGTGGTATTTCACAAATCCGATCGCGATAAACATGAACAGGAAGAATAGCAGGATGATCAGGATAAAGACAGGCAGATGCCTTTCACCATCCATGTGAGAAAACCAGATATAGTATAATGCTCCTACGCTCAAAACCAGGAAGAGAAGAATCAATATCGCCACCCGGTTCAATGTGAGAAAATCCATAAGACGCATGATGACATTCCCGATAAAGCCGCCCTGCACCTGGTACTGCTGATCGCGTGTCAGGGTAAGGGATAACTGCAGGTTCTTCCGGGCTGATGAATGCGAAGAATCGAGACGAAGAGCCTTCTTATAATAGAGAATCGCATAGCCAAGTTTCTGCAGCCTGTAATAACAATTGCCCATATTATAATAAAGGTCGGCATTCTGAATCCCCTGTGATTCAATCTTTCCATATAATTCCAAGGCTTGCGAAAACTGCTTCTTCGTGTATGCTTCATTTGCCTGTTGGGCAATGGTTGGTTTGACAACACAGAATGCCATTGCCATCATCAGCGTAAATAATATCAGCAGGGATATCCTTCTCATAACCAACCTCCCTGTCTTTTTCTGCGTGAACGACTGATTTCCGTGACAATATCCCGCAATACCTGGTAATCATCCCTGATCTGCTGATCCGTGTATCCACCGGGCATGAATCTTGCCTCGTTGCACCTGGTGAAGAATGATTCAAGCGTATGCAGCAGGTCGGCTGGGCAACCCTTTTCTTTCAACTGCGTCAGTAACTCTTCTGTTGAAGAGCCTTTGGCGATTCGCAGTTTATCACTGATAAATCGGATCAAGCCATTTTGAGCGGCAGAATAGAACAGGGGATTTGCCATGCTCGAATAGACGGTTGCCTGCTTGAGATAGCGGGAAAGAATCTTGTCGGCGAGTTTGCTTCTTGAATATTCAGGATTGAGCGAAAGTTTTTCCTGTTCGCTGCTCCACCTGTAACCAACGGGGAGACTCAGCAGGATCAGGATCACCAGGAGCCAATACCAGGCATGTTTGGATATCGGCACATGGTTCCTGAAATTCCGGTTATTACTGATAAAGTCTATATCTCTATTTTCCTGCTTCACCGCTGTTTGGAGGATTCCTGTCTGCATGGGATAGGAATCACCTTCTAGCACTTGGATGCTATGGCTTGGTGATTGAAGAGTTATGTATTGACCGGTTTTATTGTCAAAATAGGAAAATGACATGGGCGGGATCTCATAATTACCCTTTTCCTGCGCTAAAACAAGGTATTTAATGATCTTGGTTCCTTCCACCCCATTCTTCACCTGGTTATTTACTTCAGGTGTCATAAAACGCAGATTCTGGATTTCCGGCATTGGTGGAATCGTGAACTGGCTGATATTACCTGCACCTGAGATCACAATTGTATAGACGAAGGATTCACCAGCCTTGATCTGCGTCTTATCGATCGAGGAATTGATCGAATAATGCCCGATTGCTCCAGTAAAGTTGGACGGTTTCCCTTGTTCGGGAAGCGGAAGGACTCGTATATTCGCAGATTTACTCTGGATATTCAGCCTTTCAGGAATACCAAACCCCCAGAAGCCTCCTCCATTCCGCTGTGCTTCCGCAGTAGCGGACATGGTCGGTATCGTGATGATACCTGTTTTATTGGGAGTCAGGACAATAGTTTGGAGAAGAATGGACTCGTAGGTCTTCCCGTTGTACTTCGCTTTTTCGAGATTCAGTTTGGAAGCGGTATAGACCTGCTCCTTGCCATAACCGGGATAATCCTTGATATCACCGAGATTCAGGGCATTCAGTCTCTGCGTCGTATATAAGCGGTAACTGACCAGTACGGGTTCACCTTTGAACACTTTCGTCTTGGATGGTGTTCCAACGATGAATGTCGCATCAGAATAAGATTGTTGTGGTGTATTGTATTCATCCGGTTCATCAAAGAAGGATGAAAATGGAAATTGCTGTTGCTGTCGAGACTGCTGCCTTGGGGCTGTACTCTGTTTCACAACCTGTATTTTGATCGGTACGGTCTGATATGTTCTTCCCTTGTATGTCATCGAAATCGGAGGGATGGTTGTGGTCCCCATTCTCTTGGGAGATAAGGAATAGCGGTACGTCTTGCTGACACTGGAATTCATGACACCATTCACAATGGAAATAGAAGACTGTGATGAGGTCGTGACACCAAGATTCACAAATTCCATCTTTGGCAATTGGGGTGCCTGTATCCTATCGGCATCCTTTCCTGAAATGGTAACCATTAAAGAAAACTCATCCGACTGACCGACAGTAGTTCTATCTACATTTGCGCTGATGGAGACGTCCTGGGCATTCAGCCAGGCGGCAATACAGATCATGAATAGTAAGAACAGGGATGCTTTCTTCATTACGCTTCCTCTTACCAGTATTTTCCGTTCTTTGGTCTTTGTCCGGGCTGCTGCTGCTGTTTCTTCATATCATTTCTTTCATTTTCCTGAAGAGCCTTCAATACCTGGTCCGCATCCTTCTTTTTCTGATCCTGCTGATTTTGCGGTTTGCTCTTCTGCTGCTGTTTCTCTTCTTTCTTCTGATCCTTGTTCTGATCCTGTTTCTGTTGTTGTTTCTGCTGCATCAGGGCTTTCTTCGCCATTTCATAATTAAAGCGGGCGTCCTTGTTAGCCGGGGACTCAATGATGGATTTCTTATACTGATCCAAAGCCTGCTGAAATTCCTGTTTATTATAATGGATATTCCCCATGTTCTGATGTGCCTTGCTGACGTCTTTGAAGTTCTTATCGGAGAGTGATTTCTGATACGCAGTCATTGCCTCGTCTTCTTTTCCATTCTTATAGTATGCATCACCAAGGTTGAACTGAGTCCTACCGTCGTTTGGATTATTCACGGCATTCTTGTTAAAGGTCTTTCCGGCTTCAGGATACTTCTTATTCTGATACTGCTTCGTCCCTAACCAGTTTTGCCAGGATTTGATAAAATTGATGTCAATCGCATTCAGTGCAGAGAATGTGACAAATGTGAAAAGCAGGATGAGAATCTTCTTCATATTTCACCTAAGAAAGAAATCGCTTCATTTCATTTTTTCGTTTATAAGTAATCAGGATACTGATAATGAACAGGAATAAAGCAAATCCTGCAAACCATGTATACTGATCCTTGAATCGATCGTAGTACTTCGAGGAATACTTGTTCTTCTCCAAATTCTCGATGGATTTCATGATCGCAAATATCTCGGATTGTTGAGGAGTCACAAGGTAGAACTTACCGCCTGTCGATGTTGCAATCGCATCAAGAGTACGGCTATCCAGTTTGGATAAAACAATAGCCCCAGATGCATCACGAGCATACTGGGTATTCCCATTGTTGTCCTTCATTGGAATGGAGCTTCCTTCCGGAGAACCAACACCAAGTGTATAAATGGTGATCTTCTTTTCCCCCATTTTGCGGGCTTGGGAAACAACATTCCCTTCCAGGTCTTCCCCATCAGAGATGAGAACAACGACCTTGTTTTTTGTGTTGGCGGGAAAGACACTGGCTGCCTTGGTTAGAGCAGCAGAGATATCGGTACCCCAGACAGGAACCGTATTCGTGTCCAGGTTACTTAGAAAGAGTTTCACCGCTCCATAATCATCTGTAAGCGGGCACTGAACGAAAGCAGATCCGGCAAAGGGAACGATGGCAATTCTATCGCCTTTCAACTGATCCACGAAGAGGGATATCTGATCCTTTGCCCTTTCCAGTCTGCTGGGTTGGATGTCAGTAGCATCCATGCTTTTTGAGACATCGATACAGACCACTATATCCAAACCGCTTCTTGATACCATCTGCATTTCCCTATCCCACTGCGGACGGGCGATGGCAATCGTGAGACACAGTAAGGAAGCGAGAATCAAGCCACCTTTCAAATTCCAATGAAAAATGGAAATCTGCTGCGAATAGAACTGTGCAAAGCGTGGTTCAGCAAACTTCTCCATTCGCCGAGAACGCTTCCTGTTACCACGAATGAGAGATATGATCCCAAGAGGGATTAATAACAAAAGTAATAGTAAATATGGACTTCCCCAATGCATCCCCATCTCCCTTATGGTAGTTCTCTACGCCAAACGTATAACAGGATGAATTGAATCAGGATCAAAAGTCCAGCCAATCCCAATAGATAGCTGAACATCTCTTTGTATGTATAATAGTTGTTGATTTTGTACTTCGTTCTTTCAAGATTATCAATATTCTTGATGATCGTACCCAATTCTTCCGTATTGGTTGCCAGGCTTGCCGTTCCAGTTCCTGTGATGGATGCGATACGGTCAAGTGTAGCCATATCCATATCAATTTGAACCTTCACATATCTGCGTCCGAAGTTCGGGTCATCCACAGGGAAATCAACAAGCCCCTTGCTTCCCACACCAATGGGATAGACCCTGATCTTGTATGTGGCTGCCAGATCAGCAGCAGTGAAAGGATCGATTTCACCGGTATTATTCATTCCATCTGTGATCAAAATGATGACTTTGGACTTTGCTTCGGAGTTCTTCAGGCGAGCCACGGCTGTAGCCAATCCCATACCGATGGCAGTTGAACTTGCATCCTGGTTGATCGTGATATTATCCAATAATTGAAGAAGGATGTTGTAATCCAAAGTAAGAGGGCATTGGGTCAGTGCATATTCAGAAAATACAACCAGCCCGATGCGGTCATTTTGTCTATCGGATATGAAATCCCTCGCAACTGCTTTCGCGGCTTCTAACCTGTTTGTAGGTTTGAAGTCAACTGCCTGCATCGAACCACTCACATCCAAGGCGATGACAATATCGATTCCCTTTCCTTCCACTTCGGAACTCTTGAACCCCAAACGTGGTCTAACGAGAGATAAGACAAGTAATAGGATGATAAGACTGTTCAATACGATATGGACATATTTCCAGAGATTCTCCCGCTTCACGATCTTCCGAACGAGCGTTAATCTCGTAAATGGCAGGTAGATTCTCTTCTTTGAACCTATTTTCCATTCATAATAAAGGTAAGCAGGAAGAAGCAGCAAACCCAGGAAGAACCAGGGATGGAGAAACTCAAGCATGGTTGCTCTCCTGTTCCCTTCCAACCTGGTTGAAGGAGGTCAGATACATATATAACCAGCGATAAGCCTTATCGGATTCATCTCTGGAAGGGATGTGCTTTGCGAATTTCACTTTATCACAATCCTGGAGAAATTCGATGATTCCCACATTACGCTGAAAGTTCAAATCATGAAGAATGTCCCTTATCTCTGACGTTGTCATCTCTACTGCGTTGAAACCTGCAAATAACTCGAGAAAGCGACGCATGATCATGGAAAGGCTGAAGTGATAGTCCAGATAATCTCCCTTATCCAACAATCTCAGCGCCTGTAAAACTTCCAGTTCCTCGAGGGCAATTACCCAGGGAGAACGGCTATCTATGGGTTTAGAGATATTCGTTACATTCTCTTTGCTTTTCTTGAGATAATGACGTAACAGATAGATAATTCCAACAACTATGGCTGCTGTAATCAGCAGTAACAGGTAGTTCCATACTGTCCAAGGGATGTTCAAAGGTGGAGCAATATCCTTCAACTTTGGTTCACCCTTGGGAGGAAGAACAGACCGTACTGTCAGATTGAACGGACTGATAGATGCACTATCTTGAGACGCTTTTTTATAAACTTTGATCTTTAATTGTGGAAACTGCAGGTTGCCGGTTTCGAATGCAGCAGCCTTGATAACGAATTCCTTTTTATCCTTTTCAACCGATCTCTTCTGGTCTATGATCTGAAAATTGGGAAGAGAATCCGGTACAATAACGTAGATACTATCAACACCTGCCGGGATGACAAGATGGATATAAAACGGTGTACCTATATAGACACTGTCCGGTATTTCTGTCGTCTGCTGCAATTCAATTGCCTGTAGCAAACCCATACAGAAGAGGATGACTGAGAATATCAATATGAGTCTTTTCATATTCAAGATTTCACTCTTTTACGGATTCTTGTCTTGAAGAACTTTTGTAGTTCCGTTACATAGGACTGGTCTGTTTTAAGATTCACAAGGTCGACCTGCATCTTCTTGAATCGAGATTGAAGATGTTCTTCATAAATCTGGGACTGCTTGGAATATTGCTTCAGAAGGTATTCATCATCTGAATCGATCGTAAATGTATCTCCCGTCTCAGGATCTTCCAAATGAAGAATGCCAGCCTTGGGTAACTCCAATTCTGCCTGGTCAGTAACACGCAACGCCACTACATCGTGTTTTTTCCCAAGTAACTGAACACTCCTTTCAAATCCCTGGTCATAAAAATCCGAGATGATAAAGAAGATACTGCGTTTCTTCACCAAATGAGAGATATACTCTACTGCCTGATTGATATCTGTCCCCTTCCCCTGGGGTTCGAAGAACAGGATATCTCGGAGTATCTGGAGAGTAGCCTTCTTTCCTTTCCTTGGTGGCACATACTTTTCAATCCGATCCGAGAATAGAAGCAATCCAACCTTATCCTGGTTTGAGAGTGCTGAGAAAGAAAGGACAGCAGTCACTTCAGCAATGTATTCCGATTTCAGATACTGCCTCGTCCCGAATACATTCGAAGCACTGCAATCCACCAGGAATATCACATTCAGTTCACGGGTTTCTTCAAATTTCTTGATATAGGGATGTCCCATACGAGCAGACACATTCCAGTCAATATCCCGATAACTGTCTCCCATCTGATATTCACGTACTTCGGCAAACTCCAGACCCTGCCCACGAAAAACACTATGGTATTCTCCGGAAAAGACTTCCTGTACCATATTCTTGGTGGTGATTTCGATGCGTCTTATTCGTTTAAGGATCTCGGAAGTATCCATTTATCAGGGAACCTCTATCTCGTCGAATATTTTGTTAATGATCTGTTCATGAGTGACCTGTTCGGCTTCAGCTTCATAAGTAAGTATGACACGATGACGAAGAACATCTCTGCCGATTGCCTTGATATCATCGGGGATCACATATCCTCTATGCTCCAGGTAGGCATGAGCCTTGGCTGCACGGGCAAGGTATATGGATGCACGCGGTGAAGCACCGCATTCTATCATGTTGTTCAGACTGTTCAGATTCTTGAAGCTGGATGGGTTTCTTGTGGCAAAGACCAAATCAAGGATGTACTCCTTCAACTTGTCTTCCATATAGATTTCCTTGATCACTTCCCGCATCTTGAGGATCTGGCTTGAATCGAGTACGGCATTGACTTGTATTTCATTATCCGGTACCATCCTGTCCATGATCTGTCTTTCTTCATCCCGGTTGGGATAATCAATTCTCAGTTTGAGCATGAAGCGGTCAACCTGGGCTTCAGGCAATGGATAGGTTCCTTCCTGTTCCAAGGGATTCTGAGTTGCCATGACGAGAAATGGTGTCGGCAAAGCGTAGGTAGAATCGCCAATCGTAACTTGTCTTTCCTGCATCGCTTCAAGAAGAGCAGATTGAACTTTCGAGGGTGCTCTATTGATTTCGTCTGCAAGTATGAAATTAGCGAATATGGGACCGTGCTTCACGACAAATTCAGCCGTTTTCTGATTGAAAACCAGCGTACCGGTCACATCGGCAGGAAGCAAGTCAGGAGTAAACTGAATCCTGTGAAAAGAGCTCTTGATCGTTTGTGCGATCGTTGAAATCGTTAGTGTCTTGGCAAGTCCGGGGACACCTTCAAGTAGCAAATGCCCGTTTGCCAGGAGACCAACGAGAATACGCTTTACCATGTAGTTTTGCCCAACGATAACCTTCTGGACTTCCTTCACTACATCATCCAGCACGACACTGCTGTCAAGCACCTTGCGATGTATTTCCTCTATCATCATATTTCCTCCTAAATATCAATTCCATTCGGCTCTTGTAGCCGAATATCTATCAAAAATAATACCTTTATGATCTTTCCACTCTATATTGAGTATATTATCATCAAGAGTAATCAACATATATGAAGCGTGATGGTTCCTATGATGAGTGCTTTTCAAATGACCGGGATTAGCATATAGTATCTTGTTGCGAAAGAAGTGAACCGGATGATGCGTATGTCCAAAAAGTATCACGTGGTCCAATGGGAATATCATTTCCTCATCTTCCTGTCGATGTACAAGTTGAAATCTCCAGTTTTCTATCGTAACATGCTGAATCAGATCTACCGATCCGGAACGAGTTACATGATCCATAACACCGGGAACCCTAATTACCATTTTGTGATCCGTTAGATCATCGTTTTCATTCAAATCTGAATAATCATCACCTAAATGAAATAACACTTCGTATTCTTCCATCTGACACACTTGACGAAGGAATACCTGGTTTCCATGTGTATCCGACATGACAAGTATACGCTTCACTTTGCACCTGTTAATGCCAAATCTACATCTTTTCCGGTGCAGAGATCCCCATCAGGTTAAAACTGATGGCAAGCACATTCTTAACCGCCATGATGAGGTAAAGCCTTGCCATGGAAAGAACGAGTGAACTCTTGTTCACAATCACATATTTGGAATAATAGCGATGGAACATCCCGGCAAGTTCAAATGCATAACTCGCCAAACGGTGAGGTTCCCTACTATCAGCAATAGAGACAAGTGTGGATGGAAATTCCAGCATTTTTTTTATGATCGTGATTTCTTCTGGTTTGGTTAACTTTTTCAGCATCTCAGGCGTCAATTCCTTGAGACTGATTTTATCCTTCTTTGCCTTCTTCAATATACTGCAAATCCTTGCATGTGCATACTGGCAGTAGAATACAGGATTTTCATTGGTCTTTCTCTTTGCGAGGTCAATATCAAAGTTTAAATGTGAATTCGGCTTCCTGTCCATAAAGAAATAACGTGCGGCATCAGTACCTACATAATCTACAAGGTCATCCATCGTCACAATCGTACCAAGACGTTTCGACATCTTCACCTTTTCGCCGCTATCGAACAGATTGACCTGCTGCAGGAAGATGATCTCGAGTTTATCTTCCGGGTAATTTAAAGCGTGGATGGCTGCCTTCAGGCGAGGTACATATCCGTGGTGATCAGGACCTAACACGTCAATCATGACATCAAAGGAACGCTGATATTTCGTCAGATGATACGCTAAATCAGGTACAAAATATGTAATGGAACCGTCAGCCTTCATCAGTACACGGTCTTTATCATCCCCAAACTTACTGGAACAGAACCAGATTGCGTCTTCCTTTTCATAGGTGCAATCTGCTTCAGCCAGATAACTCAGGACTTCTTCCACCACACCCTGCTGGCGCAAGGTCTTTTCGGAAACCCAGCTATCGAAGTGAACACCATATTTTTCGAGGCTTTTCACCTGCATATCATGTATCTGCTCGAGTGCGAATTCCTTCAAATGCTCTGTTCTTTCGCGATCAGCCATCAATAGGACACGTGATCCCTCCAGCGTATTCAGCCTGTGGGCAAGATCCTTCACGTAATCACCATGATAGGCTTCAAACGGGAATTCACCTATATTCTCACCGTGCATTTCACGTAAGCGTAATTCAAGCGATTCTGCAAGGATATCCACCTGATTCCCGGCATCATTGATATAAAATTCACGTAATGCGTCATATCCCACAAACTTCATGACACGATAGAGGGAATCTCCGAATGCTGCTGCTCTTGCGCTGACAATATTCAAAGGACCTGTTGGATTGGCACTCACGAATTCAAGAAGTATGCGTTTCCCGGTGCCGGCTTCCGATTTGCCCCAGGAATCATTCTGATCCAGAATGTCCTTGAGAGATTTCTGTAATACCGAAATGTTCATGGTCATATTGATGAAGCCCGGTCCAGCGATCTCCACGGCTTTATAATCCTTGTTTTTACGCAGTTCCGTACAGACCTTCTCCGCTAATTCGTACGGTTTTATCTTATTGAGTTTCGCCAGGACCATGGCAAGATTGGTGGAATAGTCTCCAAACTCATCATTTGCCTGTGTCTCGATGACAAACTTGTCATTTGACTTCAGTTTGAGCTTGGACAGGCATTCGTTCAGGTCATTCGTTATCTTATATTTTATCATTCGTGGTTTCTTCCTGTTTTGGTTTTTGTTCCAGACTTTCAAATAACTGATCTATTTTGAAATTCTCCCTGATAGAAGGAAGAAATACATGTACAATAATATCAAACAGATCAATTAAAACCCATTGCCCATTATCCAGCCCTTCATTACCCATTGTAGCATATTTGACTTCACGGGCTTTACTAATAATGTAATCTGCAATCGCTCTTAAGTGTAATCCGGAATTTCCTTCGCATACAATCACATAATCTGTATATGAGGTTTTCCCCAATAAATCAAAAACCCTTATATTCTCCGCTTTTCTATCTTCAGCCCACTGTACGACCATTTGTGTCATTTCCTTCGCTGTCGGCATATCACTCCTTCTCATTTTTCTGATCAGCGATCAGTTGTTCATAATCTTTTCCGATGATAATGACGAATGGTGCAATTGGATAATCGGTTTCTGCCATTGTCCATTGCTGGATACCCGTCATTTCCATCAGTCTTTGCAAATCACCCTGATCCATTTTTTTTACGACGATGATCGTCTTATTATAAATAAACTTGGGAGCGTTACCGGTTGCCACGATCTCGATGTTCTTCTTGCCCAGAAAATCAGTCATTTCTGAAGCAGCACCTTCAAATCCGCACCCATTCAGCAGCGATATCTTAATCGAAGGCAAAGTTGCTTCCACCTGTGCCTTCTTTTCCATGGCATAGTGCCGATAAACAATGATCCCTATCGTCAATGCGATGAGAAGAACAACGACTAATATCAACAACAGCCGCTTTTTCCCATTTCCACGGGTCAAATTATTTTCGGGTACGTTCATTGTCAAACTGTTCCTGTAGTAGGTTATACGTCCTTTCAAATGCTTCTGGAATCACTCTGATCCCGCCAATTACCGACATGAAATTGCAATCTCCTGACCAACGAGGCACCAGGTGAACATGCAGATGTTCATCAATCCCTGCTCCCGCAGCCTTGCCAAGATTCAGTCCTATATTGATCCCTTCAGGATGATACGCATTCCGAAGCACCTTCTCGGTTAACTGCACGACCTCGAACAAGTCTTGCAACTCTCCCGGATCCAGGTCTGTTAAACTCGACACATGCCTGAATGGTACCACCATCACATGCCCGTTATTATACGGATATAAATTCAGCATGACATAACTCAGTTTGCTGCGGTACACGATGAAGTGCTTCTCATCTTCATTCGCATCAGGCTTATGACACAAAATGCAGCCCTTTTCCTTCTCAGAAAGAATATAGTCCAAGCGCCA
Source organism: Candidatus Cloacimonadota bacterium (assembly GCA_035402645.1). Taxonomy (GTDB): domain Bacteria; phylum Cloacimonadota; class Cloacimonadia; order Cloacimonadales; family DAONDQ01; genus DAONDQ01. The sequence continues at coordinate 22,727 of DAONDQ010000024.1, forward strand.
GGGTGAATATATATACTTTTTATTCTTCATCGCTCATTACCGTTTCACCAAAATCGAGGAAGTCACCCTTACCCAAGGTTGCATCCTGTATGATATTGTATCCTTTCAAAATTACATCCTCTTCCAGAATGGCATCCTTGATATATGAATTGCATCCGATACGGCAGTTTTTTCCTATCTGCGTTTCTCCCTTGATGATGGTGTTGGCTTCAATGATCGTATCGTGCTCGATCTTTACATGCTCACCGATGATGACTGAACATGGGTTTTCAATCACCACGCCGTTATTTAGCCAGTGTTCCTTGATTTCGTCATAGTATGCAACTTCCAGTTCGGATAATTGCTGCTGGGAATTGATACCAGAGGCTTCGAGAAAGTTCTCAAGCAACACTGCTGACACGATCGCCCCCTGTGAATTTAGAATCTCGAGCGTATCTGTCAGATAGTATTCATGCTGTTTATTATGATTATTCACGAGTTTCAGCGTTTTAAACAGGATGGGTGCATCAAAGCAGTAGATACCTGTATTGATTTCCTGAATCGCTCTTTCGACATCGGATGCATCCTTGTATTCAACGATCTTTTCCACATGGTTCTTTTCAGGATGACGTATAATGCGTCCATAGAGTGCTGGATCATCCATGACATAGGTCAGGACTGTACATGCTGATCCGCTTTCCCGATGTGCTTTCAAGAGATTCTGCAGTGTCTCGGCTTTCAATAATGGAACATCACCGCAAAGAATGAAGACATCTCCCCTAAAATCCTGGAAAACCGGCTCTGTCACCATCACCGCATGACCAGTGCCATTCTGTTCCTTCTGTTCAACAAAACGTATTTTTTCATTCGGTTCCAGGGAATCCATCACGGATTCCTTCTGATACCCCACCACAACACAGATGATCTCACTATCGAGTTCTGATGCTGTATCGACAACTCGCTGGACTAAGGATTTCTCTGCAAGTTGAAAAGTCACTTTCGCCTTTTCAGATTTCATGCGGGTTCCCTTGCCGGCAGCAAGTATGATTGTGGCAACAGGCTTTGTTTCATTGTCATGCCAAATTTCGGTTATTTTACTTGGATCATTCTGCGGCATCGTTTCTCCTCGTAATTCTGCAAGCAATCTCTTCATTGACTTCCCTGATATCGGGTCGATATAATTAGGAGCAATTTCGACCATCGGCTGCAGGACAAATTCTCTCTGGGTGGCTCCAGGGTGAGGAACCGTAATAAGTTCATCCTGATAAACCAAGTCATCTACAAATAGAATATCGAGATCAATAACCCTGGGACCCCATCTGAAAGTCTCTGTCCGCCCCAGTTTCTTTTCTATATTCTTCAATTCTTCAAATAGTTCTGAAGGCTCCAGATCGGTCATGATCCTTACCACCTGGTTCAGAAAATCTTCCTGCTCTGTGTATCCGTATGGTTTTGATTCAAGAACGGCACTTTCATCCAATATCGCTACACTTGGTAGAGCGGCAATTCCTTCCAGGGCTTTACGAAGATGGATCTCTCTCTCTCCAATATTCGAGCCCAATCCGATATATACGATTCTCATCGATTGCGTTCCATCTCCACTTCTACGTACTCAAGCGTACCCTGGATGGGCACGGATGGTTTTTGAATACTGACAATTGCAGTCATGATCTCCGGAAAGGATTCCAGCGTTTTATCCAAAATGCGATTGGCGCAGTTCTCCAATAAATGGAACTGCTGTTTCTCCATAATCTCCTTGATCACAGCGTAAACCCTGGTATAATCCAATGTCGTTTCAAGGTTGCGGATTTCTGAATCGTGTTTCACATCCGTTACTGCCGTATAAGACACCACAAAGCGCTGTCCAAGGCTTCTTTCCGCATCATGAACGCCATGGAATCCATAGAATACCATATCATGAAGGTGTATTTTCATCTTCCCTCTCCTCATGCCGCAGTTGGTCTTGTGGAATAACGCTCATATAAATCTTCTTCCCGTAAAAATGGTCGATCAGTCGGACAACAAAGAAACTCAATCCCAATCCCAATATGGAGATCAGAACCGATGTTCCTTCTGTTAAGTGCAGAATGAATCGTCCAACGACAAATCCAATGATCATGAAGATGATTGGAAGCAGGAAGAGAATCAATGATGAAATGACTTCTGACCCACCATGGATTTGAAGAATGAGTTGATCCCCCACCTTGACAGGCAGGTCGGTTTCCAATGTAAAGTATTTATTCTTGTTTCCGCCGCCGCATACACCACTCATGGAGCAATTCGCGCATCCTGAACTTGGGCAGACCTCAACGGTTATCTTCCTTTCTCTCACTTCGACAACGGTGCAAACGTCTTCTTTTGTCATTTCCTGCATATTATTTACCTTCCCCTTCTATCACATGACGATATGATTCGATGATCTTCGTGATCGTATCTGTCGTTGAAAATCCTTCCCGATACGGCAGGCTCTTCACTTCTCCGCCATTTGCCGTCACAATGTCATTCCCGACAATGTTCTCGGGCAGCCAATCACCACCTTTGACCAATACATTGGGGCTGATCAGTTTAATTAGGTCATATGGTGTGTCTTCATTAAAAATCACGATATAATCGACGTCCGCAAGTCCGCCAAGCACAAAGGCTCTCTCCCTTTGCAAATTGACGGGTCTGGACTCTCCCTTGATCCGATGAATTGAATCGTCGCTATTCAAACCTACGATCATTACGTCACCCAATTGTTTTGCATCATTCAAATAGGCAACATGACCTGCATGGAGGATATCAAAACATCCATTTGTAAATATGATCTTCTTCTTCATTTCATGCAGGGAGCGTGAAATATCCTCGATCTCTGCCCATGTTTTTAATTTCGTTTCTGGATGCATATTTTACCTGCACTACTTGGAATTTTGACTGAATGACTCTATGATCTCATTCGATTTCGCCACCGAAGTCCCAATCTTCCCGCACACTACACCTGCCGCATGATTGGCTATAAGGGCTGCAGTTTCTATATCACAGCCTGCTGCCAATCCCAGGGTCAGGGTACTGATGACAGTATCACCGGCACCGGAAACATCAAAGATTTCCCGGGCAAAAGTTGGAATGGATACCACTTTACTGCCTTTTGAAAACACCGTTAATCCTTTCTCTCCCCTCGTGATGATGAGATATTTTGCCTTGATCCTCTCTTCCAGTTTCGCGACTGCTTCCTGGAATTGGTCTTCGGTTTCGATCATGATCCCCAGGTTCTTCTGCAATTCAGAGAAGTTCGGTTTAAAGACAGTACAATTGCGATAAGCAAAAAGATGCTTGTATTGAGGGTCAACGGCAACCAGTTTCTTTGATTTATTACATAGGGATATGATACTCTCAATCATATGCTCTGTCAACAGACCCTTATTGTAATCTTCCATGATCACAGCGTCATAGGTATTGATCAGTGAAATCACTTTCCCCAGGATGGTCTTTTCCATACTGGATGGGATATCTTCGTGCTTTTCCTTATCGATCCTGACAATCTGCTGCTGATTTGCTATGATGCGAGTCTTCACGGTTGTGGGTCTTTCTTCCGATACGAACACACCTTGGGTGTCGATCTTCTTCCCTTTCAATTGTTTCAATATCTGCTTTCCAGGTTGATCATTTCCAACGATGCCAATGATACATACTTCTGCACCCAACGTAATCAGGTTCTCAGCCACATTTGCCGAACCGCCCAGCCTATATTCTTCACGCTTGACTTCCAGCACGGGAACCGGTGCTTCCGGAGATATGCGGTCCACTGATCCGTGAATATAGTGATCGAGCATGATATCGCCGATCACCAGTATCTTTTTCTTCTTAAAACCATCCATAATAGACTTCAGTGTTTTCACATCCATCATATCCTCACTTTACCGGATAATTCCCATCAAAACAGGCATAGCAGTACTCTTCGGGATTGGTGACACAACTTTTCAGATCATCTAACGAAAGATATTTCAAAGAATCGGCACCACTATATTCCCTGATCTCCTCCAACGTTTTCTGGTTGGCAATCAGGTCAGTTTTATTAGGTGTATCGATACCATAAAAACATGAATACTTTACCTGGGGTGATCCGATCCTTAAATGAACTTCCCCGGCTCCAGCATCTTTCAGCATTTTTACGATCTTGTGAATGGTCGTACCTCGAACGATTGAATCATCGATCAAAACGACTTTCTTCCCGGGAAAGAAATTTGGTAACGGATTAAACTTCTGCTTCACGCTTTCATCGCGTATGGTTTGCTCCGGTTTGATGAACGTCCTGCCAACATAGTGGTTCCTGATCAATCCCAAGCCAAAGGAGATCCGCTTCCCGTTGGCATAACCCAAACCAATGAAATTCGAGGAGTCAGGAACCGGCAATGCATGGTCAGGTTCCCAATCCTTATCTCCATCCGCCAGTTTATTCCCAATCTTCTCTCTGACTGAATATACATTCTCACCAAAATGAAAACTGTCCGGACGTGAGAAGTAGATCTGTTCAAAGACACAGTGTTTATTGCTTTTTAAATACCGATATTGATCAGGATCGTTCTCCATGGTTTGAATCCCATTTTCATTTACGATCATGATCCCGGCTGATGGAACTTCATAACGATTTTCAACTTCCAGGATATCCAAGGCGCAACTTTCAGAAGCAACAACCACCGTACCATCGCTCCTGATGCCCCAAACCATCGGTCTGATTGCATAGGGATCTCGAATCATATACAGTTCTTTCTGGGTTGACATCACGGTCGAATACGCACCCTTCACCCTTCTCATCATCTGCTTGATCGCATCCACGATGGAAAGACCTTCCTTCTCGATCTGGAAGACAATATATTTCAGGATCAGTTCACCATCATTCTCACTGGCAAAAACGACACCTTTTGCTTCCAGTTCACTTCTGACTTCCTGGTAGTTGATGATATCACCATTACTGGCGAGAGCATAGGAAGGACCTGCAAAAGTGTTTACAAGATGAGGTTGTGTATTATACTCAGTCGCAGAACCTTTGGTGGGATATCTTACATGTCCGATCGCAATTCTACCTTCCAGATTTTCTAATAATTCGGGAGGAAAAACCTCTTTAACCAATCCCATTCTCTTATGTATCCTGATATGTTTTCCATCATTGACTGCCATTCCACAACTTTCCTGACCTCTATGCTGTTCGGCAAACATACCCAATGCTGCCAGGCCGGCAGCATTCTCATGGTTAAAGATACCAATGATTCCGCACATTACTATTCCTTATCGCTACGCTTAAATGAGATTTGGTTTTCCCTTCCTTCACTTAACCTTTTGATATTTTCCTTATGTTTATAGATCACAAAACTGCCGATGAATAATACAAGAATCAGGTTATAAACATCCGTGAATTGACTGATCATATTGATATAAAACTCAGAAAGCATAAGCATGAATACGCCAAATATTGAACCTACAGATACATATTTCGTGATCACAGTCAGCAGAATGAATG
>DAONDQ010000025.1:0-24835 GCA_035402645.1 Candidatus Cloacimonadota bacterium
ATATCAAGGAGACAGCATGCAGAAAGTACGGGTACGCTTTGCACCCAGTCCAACAGGATACCTGCATTTAGGTAGTTTGAGAACCGCTTTATACGATTTTGTCTATGCCAGAAAAACAGGTGGAGATTTCATTCTCCGCATTGAAGATACAGACCAGACACGGCTGGTTGAAGATTCCGTGGATAATCTCATCACTTCTCTCAAAGTACTGGGAATCGATTATGATGAAGGTCCGCACAAGGATGGTGGATTTGGACCGTATTTTCAGTCCCAGCGTCTTCCCCTCTACATGAAGCATGCATTGGAGCTGATTGAGAAGGGACATGCCTATTACTGTTTCTGTTCCAAGGAAACCCTTGATGAAATGAGAAAAGAACAGACCGGCACGCATCATAATATGAAGTATGACGGACGCTGTTCAAGATTATCCAAGGAAGAAATCAATCGTCGCCTTGCCAATGGTGAACCGCATGTGATCCGCATGAAAGTCCCTGAAAACAGAAGCTTCGTATTCGATGATGTGATTCGCGGAAGAGTGGAGATTGAATCAGAACTGGTCGACGACCAGGTGATCATCAAGTCTGACGGCTTTCCCACCTATCATCTTGCTGCCGTGGTGGATGACCATTACATGGAAATCACGCATGTGATCAGGGGCGAGGAATGGCTTTCCAGCACTCCCAAGCACATATTCCTGCATGAAAGTCTCGGTTGGACTCCTCCGCAGTGGGTTCATCTCCCCTTGTTATTAGGAACTGACCGTTCCAAGATGAGCAAGAGACAGGGTGATGTGGCTGTGGAGAGTTATCTCGAGAAAGGATATGTGAAAGAAGCCATCATCAATTTCGTGGCTTTACTCGGCTGGCATCCTGCGGGAGACAAGGAAATCTTCTCCCTGGAGGAAATGATACAGGAATTCGATTTCGAGCATGTGAACAAGGCAGGAGCGATATTCGACGTAACCAAGCTGGATTGGATGAATGGGCAGTATATCAGGACACTCCCCCTTGAATATATCGCTGAGTTATCTGAACGCTATTTCATTGCCAAAGGCTTTGACATCAGCGATCGGAAAAAATACCTGAAAGTGGTGGATAAATCCCGTAATTATGTTTCCATCCTTTCTTTGATCACCGACTATGCTGCAAGGTTCTACAACTTCCCGCAAATACAGGAAGCAGATAAGGAGTTCATTCAATCTGAATCGAGTCAGACTGTACTGAAATTCTTCTGCAGCGAACTTGCCGCGAAAGGTGAGTGGAACAAGGAAGAAGTGGCTGCCCTGGTAACAAAGGGAATCGAGACATTGGGAATCAAGGGAAAACAATACTATCAGCCGTTGAATCTCGGATTTTGGGGCGAAACGTCCGGTCCGGACATACCAACAGCCATCGATATACTCGGTGCGACTGAAACAATCAGAAGATTTCAAGCAATTATAATATAAAGGGGTTAACATGAAATACTTAAAGAAGTTAACAGGCGAAAGAGTTTTCCTTTCTCCGCATAATCCTGAGGATTATGAACGTTTTGCGGAATGGGTGAATGATCCTGAAATATGCATCAGTATGAATATTCTTCCGCAAATCTACAGCATGGAAAAGGAAAGGGAAATCCTTCAAAAATTTTCATCCACTGATAAAGGCTACCACTTCGCTATTATCGATAAGGAAACAGGTAAGCCCATAGGCGGAACAGCTTTGCTTGATGTAGACCATATTCATCGAAAAGCGACATTCGGTATTTTTATAGGCGACAGAAATTACTGGAACGGCGGGTTTGGAACAGAAGCGACCAAGCTGGTGCTGGACTTTGGATTCAATATCCTGAACTTGATCAATATTGACTTGCATGTTATTGCCTTCAATGCCAGGGCTATCAGGTGTTACGAAAAATGTGGATTCAAACAGGTTGGAATCCGCAGACAAGGTTACTTTGTAGCAGGACAGTATCATGATGAATTAATCTTTGATTTACTTGCAGAAGATTTCAAAGATTCATATATTAAAACCATCCTGGATAAAGCACTGGCTGACGACCACAAAAGCAAGCTTTCCATCATTTAATATGCTGAATCAGATCAAGGGACAGGAACAGGCATTATCTGTTCTGAATCATGCGATTCAATCCGATAAGGTGGGACAGGCATACCTGTTCTTTGGACCTGAAGGTGTGGGGAAATTCACGACAGCCCTGTATTTTGCCATGGCATTGAACTGCCAGGATACAGGTGAGGGAAAGCCCTGCGGAGTATGTAATTCATGCAGGAAATTCCTGCAATTCAACCATCCTGACTTTATCTACATCTTCCCTACACCAAATCTCAAGATCACGATGGAAGGTGATATCCAGGAATCAAAGTACCTTCCTGAATATAAGGCGTACCTTACCAATAAGATGGAAACACCCTGGAAGGAGTTCTTCTTCTCTGCAAATACGGAGATCAGGATGGACAGTATCTGTCATCTGCAACACCGTCTGAGCACATCGATCAATGAAGCGAACTATCGTGTGTGTATCATTGAAAGCGCTGAATGCATGAATAACAAAACCGCCAACGCTTTCCTGAAAACACTCGAAGAACCTCCTGCAAGAACAGTCCTCATTCTAACAACCGTCCAGCCGTCCCTGCTTCTTCCCACAGTACTTTCCCGCTGCCAGCATCTGCGCTTCAAGACATTGGCAAGCCGCGTCATGGAAGATGTCCTCGAAGAAAAGATATCGGTGGATAAGGTGGCAGCCAAGACATTTGCCCGTATCTCGAATGGGAACCTGAAGAGAGCGTTGCGATTATGTGAAAGCGGAAAGCTGGAGGCACGGGGCTATATGATCAACCTGCTGGATATGATCGTAGCGCGTGATGACCTGAAATTCATGGATTTCATCAATGAAAAGAGAAGTGGGAAGGGACCTTCCTTCATCTCCGAGATCATTGACCTTCTGATTATTGTGATCGGAGATCTTGCCTTTCTACACGATGCACCTGAGCATATTGTGAATATAGACCTGATCCCGGTGATGGAAATGTGCTACCAGGTAAATCCGCAGTTACATGAGGAATTACCCAAAATGCTGGAGAAGATGGAAAAGATGTATTTCCGGGTAGAACAGCACGTGAACCCGCAACTGATATTAACAGGCATCTATAATATCTTCCAACAGGCTTTGTATCCTAATGATTGATAAACTAAATCTGCTGGAGACCTCTTCATTCCAATAGAAGTATGTTGTTTCTCTAACTACTTAACAATCAACAATTAAACTTTACCTTCTATCCTGAACTACTGCATCTTGAATTTCCTTAAAACTATCGTAAATATATATTGGCATATAAATTATTCAAATTAGTATATTGTTTATTAGCCTATAAACTAATTCTTCTATATAAATCTTTATGGTAACTATAAGTAATTCAGGCACAACGCCAAACGAAGGAGAAAAAAATGGTTATGAACAAATTTTATTTATTCTTGTTGCTACTTCTTATTTCGTACTCTATGTTAGTGGCTGAACCCTTCGATACTAATCTTTTAAAGAATCCCGGATTAGAAAACAACTTAAACAATTGGACTGTCATTAATGGTGGAAATGGTTGGGTGATGATAAATGGGGATAGTGTCAATCCATCGAAATTTGTCGCCTCATCTTATGCCTGGAGTACTTTATCCCAGGAGATTGACCTCATAGCTGCAGGTTTTTCAGCTTACGAACTTGATCATAATAACGGTCTATCTATTTATTATTCACAATGGATGTCTGCTTACTGGGGAGGTCGTTACTATATTGAAGTGAAAGCGCTTGATGGGTCTCATCAGCTTATATACCAGTCAAATATTGGCCAGATAGATGATCCTGTGATTTTGGAATCAAGCGATTACTGGAAACAGGCATGTATGGAGTTTCAAGCTACATCGGGAATGAGATATATCACTTATGAAGTAGGTGGTATGGATGTTCTATTTTGGGCAGGATATTATGGTACCCGTATTGACGATGCAACATTGCTATTATCCAATGATGTCACGGGTGTGAATGATGATCATAATCCTGCAATACTCAAACAATCAATCAAAGCCTTCCCCAATCCCTTCAATCCGAACATTACTCAAATGTCTGGGACCTATGGCTTATCGAAGGGACAGAATGTTGAGGTTGCTGTATATAATATCAAGGGGCAAAAAGTCCAAACAATAGAAACCGGATACAAGAGTCCCGGCACTTATCCCATCAGTTGGAACGGGAAGGATGATAAAGGTAGGACGTTCGCGTCAGGAATCTATTTCCTGAATTTACGTACCGGTAATTACTCTACATCCGAAAAAATTGTCATCATTAAATAGACTGGAAATACTTCACTGATTCTATACAGAAAGGGAGCATAAAATGCTCCCTTTCTAAATCACCTGATTTTACAGTAATCCCCCATTTCCCATTCTTAATTTCGATTAACCACCCAGGTTAATCTGTCTTGTCTTGAAACCATATCCGAGCACATCATATACATCTGTTACAATCATAAAGGAATCAGGGTCGATATCTTTCACAATATCGGTCAATTCAGGTACCTGACGTCTGTTCAGGACACAGAAGAGCACATTGATATCCTTTTCTTCAGAGCCTGTTTTCGCTTTGATAAAGGTTACACCACGATTGATGTTCTCGTAGATCTCATCCCGCATTTGCATCACATGATCGGATATGATATATACGCCCTTGATGTAAGGAAGACCTTCACTGGCAAGGTCAGTGATCTTGGTGGAAATGAACAGGTTGATATATCCCCAGATGATGAGCTTCATATCCTGCAATATCAATCCTACTGAGAAGATGATCAGGGTTTCCACGATCCAATAACCAGTACCAATGGAGAGACCAGCCTTCTGCTTTATAAGTGCTACGGGTATGTCGGTACCGCCTGTTGAGCCACGGAAACGGAATATAAGCCCCAAGCCAAGACCCAGCATCACAGAGCCCGCAATGGCTGAAAGCATCATATCGGAAGGTGCAAGCATGGCAATGATGGTATGTCCTCTTCCATCATGAAAGGTATATTTCGCCAGGTCTTTGATGAATCCCAAGCGATGCAGGGATTCCGGACTCAGCAAATCGGTCAGGAAAGAGCTCACCAGCATACCGTAGACAGATTTCCCGCCAAATGACTTGCCGATCAGTAAAAAACTCATGATGAACAGGGGGATATTGATCACGATCATCGTGATACCCACCGGGAAGCCAAAGAAATAGTGAAGAACCTGCGCAATACCTCCAACACCGCCGGGAGCAATGTTGTACGGGATCAGGAACCATGAATACCCAATGGCAAAGAAGATACTGCCGAATATGATCCCAAGGTAGGATTCTATTTCTTTTTTAAGTTTTTTCTTCCGAATCATTTGAATTTCCTTTGCAATAAGTGGACTGTCATTGATTAAATACTATTGGGCATACCGATTACTATGGGTCAATATATTTCTGAAATCGCATACTGATTCTTGAGATTTTAAGTTTTATTCTTGACCTGTTTAACACAACTAATTACCAAATAATGTGATAAGGAGAATAAGATATGAAGATATCTATCTTGGCGATCCTGATATTCATTACATATTGCTTGTGCCAATGTTCGGAAGTTAATCCCAACCTAACTGGTGAACAACCCGCACTGAATCCCTTAGAACTTCCCAATCCTTATAGTCCATCCTATACATTAGGGATTTCCGATGGAGCTCATATTTCTACAACTAATGCATATGTAAGTGGTTTATTTTGGGGACTGACATTCAATTATATTGGAATTATCATAGCATCTGGAGTAACGAAAAAGTCAGAGCCTATCGTGTTTCCAGATGGTGTAAACATATCGGATTATAAGAAAGGCTATTACGAGACATCAAAAAGGCTAAATCGATCTTCAGCAGTCAAAGGGGCATCTACTGCTGCAATCATAGAGACTGTCCTTTTGATGGGTGCCATGATATTTGCAGCAGGAGATTGATATTAATTCTAATGCTATGTAAATCTACCTTCAGAAAATTATCTTGTCAATCTCAAGCCTCTAATAATGATACCTTCAAGGTAAAAAGATGAAATTATATTTGATAATCATGCTATTATTATTACAATTCAGTCTTTTCTGTATAGAAAAGCCCAAACTCGCACGTCTGCAATATGACGGTGGAGGGGATTGGTATAATGACGCAGAGATACTCTCCAACCTTGCTAAATTCGCCAATAATACAATTCATACGGACTTCTCGTTAGATCAGGCAACAGTGAAGGCAAGCGATACCAAACTGTTTGAATATCCGTTTTTATTCATCACAGGTCATGGAAATATCAGGTTCACAGAAAAAGAAGTCGAACAACTTCGTGATTATCTGCTCCGTGGGGGATTTATCTATGCAGATGATGATTATGGAATGGATGAATCATTCCGCCGTGAGATAAAGCGTATCTTCCCTGAAAAGACCATGACTGAACTACCTGCATCCCACCCAATCTTTCATTGTTATTATACTTTCCCCAAGGGGTTGCCCAAGATTCACAAACATGATGATAAAAGACCCCAGGCATTTGCCCTTTTCGATGATAACGGCAGGATGATGATGCTCTATACCTACGAATCCAATATCAGTGATGGATGGGCAGACCCAAATACGCACGGTGACCCTCAGGAGATCAGGGATACTGCTCTCAGGATGGGTGTGAATATGCTTCAATATGTCATGACAAATCCCCAATGATAGGTAAAATATGAATATTTACATCGTATCGGACATGCATATAAAATTCAGTGAGCGACAGGAAGACAGGGATCGCCGTGAGAGAGCCGTTGAATTCTTCGATTCCTTGAAAGGCAAAGCAGATATGCTTATCCTCAATGGCGATATCTTTGATCTCTGGTATGATTGGAATAGCGTCATCATCAAAGGGTTCTTCCCAATTCTGAAGAAACTTGCAGACTTACAGGAAGCCGGCTGCAAACTGATTCTCATTTCAGGGAATCATGACTTCTGGTTTGGTAATTTCCTGCCAGATTATCTCAAGGTAGATGTTCATCTCAATCGTTACACAGATACCATTAATGGAAAGAGAATATTAGTTACCCATGGCGATCTGCATACGGCCAATGACTTGCGCTATCATGTCTTCCGGACAGTCATTCGTACCGGTTTTGTCAGAACCATATTCGGCATGATTCACCCCAATATCTCCCTTTGGCTGGGTAAGCAGTTATCTCGTTCCAGTCGTAAAAGAAAAGTACCGAAACAACTACGTGAAGCACAGGAAAAAGGGCTTAGTTCATTTGCCGAAAAATCTTTCTCGCAATTCGATATCATTGTAATGGGACATTCACACAAGGCACTGAGAATCGATTATCCCAATGGTGTCTATCTGAACAGTGGTGAATGGTTCTTTAGCAATAGCTTTGTAAAAATAATTGACGGCAAGGCAGAACTTTGCCAATTTACGCAGTAATGAATTCAGAAGGAGTCAAAATGACCAGAAAACACCTTTTACCCATCATCCTCATCTTAACTATTCTCATGAGTACGATCACTTTATGCGCTAAGAAAACCGACTCGAATAAAACTACAGCACCAAAGGAAGAAGTAAAGATGCCTACAGACCTGACAAAGACAAAGACAATGGTTACGATCAAGACCAATCTTGGAGATATTCAACTTGAATTGTGGCCTGACATGGCACCAAAGACCGTTGCCAATTTTGTGAAACTGGCAAACGAGAAATTTTATGATAACACCTATTTTCACCGTGTGATTCCTGATTTCATGGTCCAAGGCGGTGATCCAAATACGAAAGACACGACCCGTACGAACGATGGACAGGGCGGTCCCGGTTACAAATTTGAAGATGAATGCTACACGTATGGTGCTCCAATCACTGGAGATATCAAGGATGAAGCCACTGCTCTTCAAGTTTTCACTGATCTTTTGATTCCCTATTTCCAAACCACGGAAAAACCCGACACGATGCTTACAAACCTGGCTCAAGCATGCCAGACTGCCCAAAGCGGTGACCCTCTGAAGGCTCATCCGATTGACTGGTACCTGCAAAAGACAGGTCAAAAGGAACTGCTGCATAAGGAACTGAAAGCCCATATTCTTTATGGTGAGATCTGTATGGCAAATTCAGGTCCCAACACCAATGGTTCACAGTTCTTCATCGTCACTGCAAAAGATGGCTGCCCCTGGTTGGACGGAAGACATACTGTTTTTGGGAAAGTAACGAATGGAATGGATAATGTCCTTAAGATAGTGGCTTTGCCGAGAGATAAATCAGATAATCCTCTCGTTGGCAGCCAGGCATTTATTCAGGGTATTGTCGTTAAATAAGTTTAAATAAGCGCCAAAGGAGTAACCTTATGGCGAAGGTAAATGAATCTGCATTACAAAGTGAAGTAATGTCCTATTTTGGGCGTTATCAGTACGCCTATCTCTCAACTTGTGATAAAAATCAGCCACGGGTTCGTCCCGTGGCTCTCTTCTATGTAGAAGATCGCTTCTGGGTTGTCACTTTCAGTGGTGATGCAAAAGTCTCACAAATTCGAAGCAACCGGAATATCGAGATTTGTCTCCCCATCCGTGAAGCAGGAGATACTGGTTATATTAGGGCAACAGGAACAGCCCACATCGATAATGACAGTTATAATAAACGGGAAGCATCCGAATTCTGCTACTTCTTTGAAGAGTATTTTTCAGGCGTCGATGATCCTGACTTTACACTTCTGGCTCTTCAGCTTGATGAATTTGAATACATGCGACCCGGTGAATCCTTCAGTCAGAAATTCACTTTAAGAAAATACTGAGGTAATCATGAGCGTTATTTTTTCTTATCAGGAAAGTCACACAGGCAAGATTCACACAGTCATTCCCAAGATCAGGGAAATCTCAAAAGCCATGGGAAATGTCATAATCACCTTCGATAATGGTGATAGAAAAACGCTTGATGTTGAAGATGCAGATGCCCTGATCGACCATTTATTAACGGAATTAGAAGATTACTACAGCAAGAACAAATAATTCGGATAAAATCAGGAATCTCATTCTTCAAGCCAATGAAAAATGGGATATGTTCTCCCCTGATGATGTTCTTCTTATCGGCATCTCAGGTGGAAAGGACAGTTTGGCATTACTTTCTCTGTTAAACCAAATTCATTCTCACGTTCAATCGATTCATATTCCATTTCGGAAAGATGAATCAACGCAATTTCATGATTACTGTAATGGCTTGGCGAAATTTCATGTAGCTGAGACAGATATTGAATCACAATTGCATGATTATAAAAAGAAACCCTGTTATTACTGCTCAAGACTCAGACGTAAGTATATCCTGGAATATGCCCAGGAAAACGGTATCAGCAAAATCGTCTTTGCACACCACCGTGATGATGTGGTTGAGACCTTCCTTATGAACATGCTGTACCAGGATGAAATCAGTACCATGATGCCAAAGCAGGTTTTATTCGGTGGAAAATTCGAGATCATCCGCCCTTTCTTCATGGTTCCTGAATACTTGATCCAGAAATATGCAGTAGAACAGAATCTTCCGGTTGCTAAGAATCCTTGCGCATTCACGAATGACACGAAGAGAGAGAGTGTAAGAGAATTACTAAAGCACATGCAAAAACAGAATCAAAGCAGGGATATTCGAGAGCACATCTTCAAATCGATTTTACATATCAATCCCGAATTCATGCCATAAAAAAAGCAGACCGTTACCATAACAGCAACAGTCTGCTTCTCCTTGAAAATCAATTAAAAGTGATATGTCAGTCCAAAGTTCCCAGCAACCAGTGATGTATTGTATGTTCCCATCATATTATCTGCAGCCTGGGTTTTGATAGTACGTTCCTTGAAACTGATGTATTCACCATTCAAATCAAGACCGAATTTTCCGAACTTAAAGCCGAAACCTACATTACCGCTCAACTTTTGGCTGATATCAGGCCAGGTTGGGCTGAGAGACTTGTTTGGTATCGGTGAAAGGTCATACCAGAACCCGAGACGAACTGCGACTGGATTGAATTGGTACTGAGTACCCAAACTGAAACGATAAGTATCCATCCATTTGGTTTCAAGGGCTCTTTCATTAATCACGACCGTGCCGGTTGCAGTATGAATTTCAGCAGCAGGTTCCATCTTGATCTTGACTTCGCTAAGAACAGTCCACCATGTATAGGCAAAATCACCATTGATCGTCCATCTGTCATTAGCCTTTAAGGAAAGACCCAAACCAACATCACCGGGAAGATTCATGGTTGCTTTTGCATCTGTTGTATCACCAACAACCGCACCCGGGATCTGGTCACTGAAATGAGGATAATGCACTGGGTCCAAGGCATGCATTGTCTGATAAACGACAACATTATTCAACCATGTCCTGATCTTTGCATCACCGGAGATCTGGACTGAAGACGGCAATTTGCCTGCAAAACCGATACTGAGAATGGGATTAGGTTTCCACATTACACCAACATTACCGCCAACACCCCAGCCAGTACCTTTGAGATACATCGTGGTTGGAGCATAATAACTTGCGTTTGTATCAGGAATCAGCTTGGCAATTGTAATCATACCGTAATTTACGCTCACTCCCGCACCGACGGCAACTTTATCGGAAACCTGGTAAGCAATTGTCGGATGAATGTCGACGACACCAATGGAACTTTCCATTTCATTCTTCGGGAAACCGGAAGCCCATTTCAAAGTTCTCAAAGTATCATTGTACATCATGGCTGTGGGTAATGAGAAAGCATCCCATGTTGCACCCAATCCATAAGGAACATAAACACCAATTCCATATTTCAGGGGATTCTGATTCGCGTGAATGGCAAAAAGATTTGGAAACATCCAATTCTTCTTCTCTGCAGTTATTTTCTTATTGAGTTGAAATCCGGGGAGACCAAAACCAGGTACCAAGGTGCCTGTACTTGTAAAATCCATTGTTGGAGTGATCATTGCACCAGCAACCGTAATACTGCTTTGGTCCATTGAAGCCAAACCGGCAGGATTCCAGTACATGGAAGAAGGATCATCAGCCATTCCGCGGAATGCTCCGCCAAGACCGATCGCTTTTGAACCAATCCCTGAAAGGGCAAAACCGCCGGCAAATAATGCCGAAGATAAGGCAAACATCATTAACAGAAAAATAAATAGTGCTTTTTTGTTCATAATTCCTCCAAGAGTAGATGTGGACAATAATTCGTATAGTATGTATTAATTTGTCTTAACGGATAATGATTCCGTCAATCTATTTTTTTGAATTGACACTGATCTAAATGCGGCCTATAGTTTTAACTATTCATATAATAATAAGTTAGCATAATGAATATTACTCATGTGCTTTGAACGTTATTCAAATCGCAGTGTATTCAGGAAAGAAACATTTCCAGGGATTTGATAGACCGCTCAGAGAATAATTGCTTCTTCAGGGGTTTATTCTTCCCCGCCATTTCAATACCTGGTAAAATCCCATAATTGGCATTCATCGGCTGGAATACTTGCTCTCCTGCAAAAACCAAATGACGCCACAGCTGTCCGCTTATCGTTTCTTCGGGGAGCATT
The DNA here is from genome assembly GCA_035402645.1 of Candidatus Cloacimonadota bacterium. Lineage (GTDB taxonomy): Bacteria > Cloacimonadota > Cloacimonadia > Cloacimonadales > DAONDQ01 > DAONDQ01. Next base: position 11,589 of record DAONDQ010000025.1, read on the forward strand.
GGTAATCCGGCATCAAGGATTTTTGCCACCAGCAAGCCGCTTAATATCGATTCAACATATCCTTCAACACCCGCCAATTGACCCGCAATATAAACTCCTGGTTTTTTACTCAGTGACATATCCTGATTCATGATCTCCGGTCCGTTCAGATAGGTATTTCTGTGAATGGATCCATAACGGAGGAATTCAGCATTTTCAAATCCCGGGAGCATGCGAAATACCTGTTTCTGCTCTCCATATTTCATCATGGTTTGACATCCAACCAGGTTATATGCTGTTTTATCCTGGTTCTCAGTCCTCAACTGTAAAATGGCATAGGCTCTTTTTCCGGTTCGTGGATCCTCGAGACCTACCGGACGCATTACACCAAACCGCAAAGAATGCTCTCCCCTCCTGGCTATTTCCTCAATGGGCATGCAATTCTCGTAGAATTTGTATTCAAGGTTGTGAAAAAACTGATTCTCAAATTCCTTCGCCTCATGTTTTTCAGCATCTTTCAACGCTTGTACGAATTCATAGTATTCTTCTTTATTCAAAGGACAATTCAAGTAATCTGCTTCTCCCTTGTCATATCGTGTCTTGGAAAACAGGATATCCATATTCAGTGAATCAGCACTGACGATCGGTGCAATCGCATCAAAGAAATAGAGATGGTTTTCCCCTATGATTTCCTGTAATGATCGTACCAGTCCATCTGATGTTAATGGACCCGTTGCAATGATCACAGGTGGTTCGGGGATTTCGATGAGTTCCTGCCTGATCACTTTTATATGAGGATGCTTGCCGATCCTGGATGTCACGTCTTTCGCAAACTCTTCCCTATCGATTGCCAATGCATTCCCAGCCGGTACTGCATGTTCTTCCGCGATTTCAAGCAGTTTGGAGCCAAGTAATTTCATTTCTGCCTTCAAGAGACCGGACGATGTATCAATCAGTTTTGATTTGAATGAATTACTACACACCACTTCAGCGAGATTCCCCGTACTGTGGGCAGGTGTCATTTTCGTGGGACGCATCTCATATAATGTGACTTCCCAATCCCTTTCTGCCAGGTATAATGCGGCTTCACAACCGGCTAAACCTCCACCGACGATCGTTATTTTCTTCAATGCATGCTCCTTATTTCTTTCAATTTACATCATGCAAAATAGCCTGGCAGTCAAGCGTTTTTCGTATATTTGACTTTGCGACACACACTATCTTATTATATTCCAATCTCTTTCCAATGGGATACCAATCCCATTCCAATCTCTTTCCAATCCCTCGAGATTGGAATGAGATAGGTATTTGATTGGTTATGGATAAGTATTTGATAAGAAATAAAAAAGAGACACCATGGAAAGTGTCTCTTTATTCTTGCATTATTTATGATTTATTTGATCATAACAAGTTTCTTGGTCTCTATGTGATTAATAGTTTTGAATTGATAGAAATACATACCAGAGGCGCATTCCTGGGCAAATAGACAATTGGTCATTAATAGTATGAATAAAAAAATTGTGGTCTTTAACATTGCTCCTCCAATGATGACATTTTTAGATTGAGATTTAGATTCATGTCAATAATAACTTTGACTTTTTACAGGATTCTATTATCATATTCAAAACTTATTTAGGATGTTGCAATGAAATGCATGGACGTAATTCTTTCCCGCCAGAGTGTCAGGAGCTTTTCAGACGAACCTGTTCCTGAAGAGATCATTGACCAGATATTGGAAGCAGGACGGTGGGCTCCCTCGACACAGAACAGGCAACCCTGGAGATTCATCGTTATTAAGGATCGTGAGATCATCAGGAAACTGGCTGTGAATAGCGGGTTCATCGGACTTGTGAACCACTTCATCAGGGATGCAGCTTTTGTCATTGTAGCCTGCGCTGAGCCGAAAGAAGATATGGTGCTGAATGGTCAGCCTTATTACCTTGTGGATACAGCCATCGCACTACAGCAGATGGTTCTTGCTGCTTGGAGCTTCGGTATTGGATCATGCTGGTTGGGTGCTTTTTCCGAAACCAGTGTAAAAGCATTTCTTGACATACCAGATTCTATTCGAGTAATCGCCATTACTCCTTTTGGGTACCCTAAAGACAGGAAATCATTGTATTCCAAGGCAGTAAGCAGTTTTGCCGGAAGCAGGAAAAGACGCCCGAAGGAAGATATATTTTACATTAATAAATGGAGAAAAAAATGACACCTACAACAAAGACAAAACTAAGAAGAGAATTCATAGAAAAACTGCCCAAGGCAGATCTTCATGTGCATTTGGATGGTTCTGTAAGAATATCCACAATTCTTGATTTGGCAAAGAAATTCAATGTGAAGCTTCCAGAGACAGACCCGAAGAAACTGACGAAACTCGTCTGCTGCTCAGATGCCTGCGAAAGCCTTGATGAATACCTGCGTGGTTTTCATATCGTGAATCTTGTTCTTCAGAATCGTGAAGGACTGTTCCGTGCAGCCTATGAACTTGCGGAAGATGCTGCCAAGGAAAACGTCAGATATATGGAAGTCCGGTATTCACCGATCCTTCATACGAACCAGGGAATGAAGCTGACGGAGATCTCTGATGCCGTGATCGAAGGTCTGCGTGCTGCAGAACGTGTATTCAATATCAAGACCGGTGTGATCATATGCGGTATTCGCAATATGGATCCGGCTACTTCTATGAAACTTGCAGAATTGGCGATTGCTTACAAGAACCGTGGCGTCATTGGTTTTGACCTTGCCGGAGCCGAATACAATCACCCGGCAAAGGAACATCGTGAGGCCTTCGAACTTGCATTGAAGAATAACCTCAATATCACCATCCATGCCGGAGAGGCATACGGTCCGGACAGTATTCATCAGGCATTGCATTATTGCGGTACTCATCGTCTCGGTCATGGTACAAGACTTGTTGAAGACGGGGATTTGTTGAATTACGTGAACGACCACCGCATTCCAATGGAAATCTGCCTCAAGAGTAATTTTCATACAAAGGCTGTACCATCAATCCAGATGCATCCTGTTGACTTCTACCTGGATTATGGCTTAAGAGTCACCCTGAATACAGATAATCGCACTGTATCCAATACAACCGTAACGGACGAATATATGCTGGCAATCGACTTGCTGGGTTTGAATTATAGAGATATCAAGGGAATCATCATCAACGGTTTCAAGAGCGGATTTGTCCCCTATAAGGAACGTATCGCCATCCTTGAAGCAGCCCTTGCTGAAATGGAAAAACTCGAAGAAGAGGAATTCAAGGCTCAGACGAGGATTTTAGAGAAGATTTAAATCTTCTCCAATTAAGAATTAAAAGTTAAAAATTAAAAATTAGAAGAATCTGAAAAGTAAATAACAAAAAAGAAAGGGTCTTCACTATAAGACCCTTTTGTATTGTTCAAAAGAACTTTGAATTATCTGAAATCAAATTCCAGCCTTATTCCTATTACAGTAATTCGTTTTTCTAAAAACTCCCTTCTGTAATTTTTAATTCTTACTTTTTAACTTTTAATTTTACTTGAACGGCCAAACCCTGATTCCAACGGCTGCTCTAAAGTCTCCACGGGATTCAGGTTGGAATTGCATCATTGGTACGAATTCCAGGAACATATCCAGAGGAATTCCTTTGAATAATAGATCAAATCCAATGGGCGTACGAAGTTTTACAGTATTGGCATGCCCGGAAAAGTCATTACTTGTTGCATGAGTATCAGATCGAAAACCTAACCCAAGATAAGCAACAAGCCTTCCCATAGAACCATCATCAATAGGATTTGTATGCCAAAGATAATCTGCAGTGATTATGGTATTGTGACTGCCGTTTTCGCTTGTCCATGCTGCGGACATTGCAATAGCTGTTTTATCATCTATCCAACCTTTCGCGCATATGCCTGATGGTTCAGAGTATGAGATTCCAACCCCGAGCTTTGAGTCCTGGCTCCATAACAAACTACAGACAACAACCAGTATCAGAATGAGAACTATCTTTGTCATAATGCTCTTCCTTTATTTCATGGGTAATGCAAATATCCTTTGAGCGTCGGCAGGAGTTGCCAGGGGTCTGCCCACTTCCTTCGCAATGCGTGCTACACGTGCAACCAATTGGGCATTCGAATCCGCAAGCACATTCTTATGATAATAGATATTATCCTCAAAGCCGACACGAATATGCCCACCTGTTGCCATGGCAACCAGGATGGAAGGAACATGCCATCTCCCGATTCCTGCAATTCCCCACGTGGCAGTGGGAATCTCTTCCTTGAGATGTTCTGCCATATAGAGAATATTCTTCGGTTTCCCACTCATTCCACCGGGTACACCCAATACAAATTGGACATGCAGAGGGTCATGAACGATATGACCTTTTTTGATCAATTTTGCTACAATATCGATCATGCCTGATTCATAGACCTCAATCTCAGGAACAACTCCATATTCCTTGAAACTCTCTGCCAAACGTACAATATCCTTCGGGTGATTGAGGAAGACCTCATCTCCAAAATTCAGGGTACCGGCATTGAGGGTAGCCATCTCGGGTTTCAGTTGCAATGGGGCAATCCGCTTTTCAAATGCTTCACCAACTGCACCGCCTGTACTGATTTGAATGATAATCTGGGGTACAGCCTCACGTATGGCATGAATGGATTCAGCAAAGCGTTCAAGCCTTTGGGAAGGCTTACCGTCATCTTCTCTCACATGGAGATGAATGACTCTCGCACCTGCTTCGAAACATGCTTTTGCTTCTTCAGCCTGTTCCCTGGGTGTAACAGGAAGATTAGGCTGGTCTTTCTTTGTGGTTTCTGCGCCAGTAATGGCAGCAGTGATGATCAAAGGTTCCATGTAATCTCCTTCATCAGGCAAGTTTCTTCAATTCATCGAGACTTTCTTTGATTGCATTTACCGTATATGACAAGTCTTCATCCGTATGACGATAACAGATATAACCATGATGGTAAGGCTGAAGGAATACTTTGCGACGAATCAATTGAGAATAAAATTCGTTGCGCAAGACCTTGTATCTCTTGTCAGGATCGGCATCGAAGGTAATAAAAGGCATCCAGGGAGCACCTGAGAATGTCACAGGAAGACCTGAAGCATCAATAACCTTCTGCACTTCCTTACCGAACTTGTCGCCTTTTTCCATGATCTTATCCAATATGCGATCACGTTGAAGAACTTCGATGGTCTTGATGGCAGCCACTTGTGAATCACTGTTCGGGAAATAAGTGGATGAAAGGAAGACCTTATCAGTCAACATGCTCATGAATTCCGTCTTACCGACCAGAGCACTGATGGCATAACCGTTAGCCATAGCCTTTCCAAATGTGGAGAGGTCCGGAGTCACGCCAAAATATTTCTGTGCCCCACCAATACTTACGCGAAAACCGCTTCGGATCTCGTCGAATATCAATACGATGCCGTATTGGTCTGCAAGAGCGCGGACGCCTTCCAGGTAACCCGGTTTGGGCATTTCCACTTCATGCGCAAGTGGATGTCCGACTGGGGTAATAATGATCGCAGCCATGTCATTTGCATTGGCTTTCACGATGTCTTCCAATTGCTGAAGGTCGTTGTAATGGAATTCGATCACATCTTCATACAGTTTTTCCGGAATACCACCCTTCACTTCCACACACCAGTCATGCCAGCCGTGATAACCACAGCGAGCCACCTTGGTTCGCCCAGTCTTGGCACGAGCAACACGGATGGCAATGGTAGTTGAATCAGAACCTGTCTTGGTAAAGGCAGCCATCTCACAGGATGGAATGACCTCTCTCAGTTTTTTGACCAAAACGTTCTGAGTAGGCTGTGTAAGTGAAAAACAGAAGCCTTTGTTTCTGATTTGTTCAATCACCGCATTATCGATTTCTTCTTCCCTGTGCCCGATAATGATTGGACCATAGGCACAAAGGTAATCTATGTATTCATTGCCATCAACATCCGTAACATGCCCGCCTTTAGCGGAATCAAAGAATATTGGATATTCACCCGGCACAAAGTTATAGGGTCTGCGAATCCCTGCAACACCACCGGGAACTAATTTCTGGGCTTCTTCGAACATTGCAAATGTCTTTGTTAGATTCAGTTTATCTGCCATGTTGAACTCCTTATTTCCTTTCCCATGTCGTGGCAATACCCATACCGCCACCGATGCAGAGAGATGCAAGACCCTTCTTGCAATCCTGCTTGATCATCTCATGCAGCAGGGTAACTATGATACGGGCTCCGCTTGAACCAATCGGGTGCCCGAGAGCAATAGCTCCGCCATTCACATTGACGATGTCGGAATCGAGAGTACCGATACCGGCTTCATGCAAACCCTTTACAACAGCGATTGACTGAGCAGCAAATGCTTCATTCAATTCCGCCAGTTCAATGTCATGTAATTTCCAGCCCGCTTTTTCCAGTGTCTTCTTGATGGCAGGGACAGGTCCGAATCCCATATAAGCCGGATCAACACCTGCAGAACCGTAGGAAACAAGATAGGCAAGCGGAGTCAGGTTCAGTTCGATTGCTTTCTCTTCGCTCATGAGAAGCAGCATCGCAGCACTGTCATTGATACCGGAAGCATTCCCTGCCGTGACTGTTCCATCCGGCTTGAATGCAGGTCTCAATTTAGCCAATGCCTCTAGCGTAGTTCCCTTGCGTGGGAATTCATCCTCCGTAACAATTTTTGGTTCACCCTTTCTCTGTGGTATCACGATGGGAACAATCTCTTCCTTGAATCTACCGGAGATCATCGCGATCTCGGTTTTATTCTGGCTTGCACAAGCAAAGGCATCCTGCTCTTCACGGCTGATGCTGAACTTGGCAGCCAAGTTCTCAGCAGTCATACCCATATGATAATTATTGAAGATATCACTCAGTCCATCACGGATCATGAGGTCGACCATGGTCTTATCACCCATCTTGGCTCCCCAGCGAGCATCGGGAAGTAAATAGGGTATCTGGCTCATGTTCTCGGTACCACCTGCAAGAACGATCTCTGCTTCTTCAAGGGCAATCATGGCAGCAGCCAACGTGACTGTCTTCATACCGGAACCGCAAACCTTATTCACTGTGAAAGCCGGTACTTCCACCGGAATACCGGAATGAATGGCTACCTGGCGGGCAACATTCTGTCCCATGCCTGCACCGCACACATTACCAATGATGACTTCATCGATCATATCAGGTGTTACACCTGTTTCCTTGAAAATTGCCTTCACTACCTGAGTACCTAATTCGACAGCGGATACATCCTTGAAGACGCCTCCAAAACTACCGATTGCACTGCGCTTTGCAGCGACAACAACAGTCTTTTTCATAATTCCTCCTATTTATTTCTTTGAATCTAATTTTCTTTGTAAAATATCGGTTATTTCTTCTCGCGAGAATGTATATTCCTTACTACAAAACACACAATGGGTTGTCACAGGTTCAGAGCGCATCTCTTCCAAATCAGAGATATCCAGGAGTTCCAATCCTGCAGCAAAGGATTCCTTTGAACAGGAACAGAAATAATGGGCTTCTTCCTCTTCTGTCACTTGCATGTCCAGTTCCTTGAAAAGAGTCTTTGAACAGATTTCCTCTATGGTTAATCCCATGTCCAAGAGGTCAGATATATAAGGCATATTATTGATATTCTTTTCAAGCCTGTACAACATATCATCGGGCGTATTAGGCATTGCCTGGACAATGAAGCCTCCTGCCCTTCTCACAGTCGCATCCGGATCAACCAGGACGCCGAGAGACACAGCAGTTGGGATCTGTTCTGATTGTGCATAATAAAAGGCAATATCTTCAGCAATCTCGCCGGTTCTCAGTGGTATTTCACTTTGATACGGTGTGCTTGAACCGTATTTCTTAATCACGGTCAGCACTCCTGCACCAATGGCTTTTCCGACTTGAATGTTCTTTGTATTTTCATCGAGAGGTAATTCGACTTCAGGATGGATCACATATCCCCTGATCTTCCCATCAGAACGGCAATCTACCAGAGCACCACCGATCATCCCATCACCATTGATCTTTAAGGTGAGAGAATCTGTCTCATTCTTCAGGTCATAACCCATCATCAGCCCAGCAGTGATCATTCTTCCAAGCAATACAGTGGCAGTAATGGACAGATTGTGTTTTTCAACTGCTTCCTGAACCACGTCGGTAGCATCGGTAGCAAAGAAGCGAAATGTGTTGTTCCCCGCCATTCCTCTGATGATCTTGCTTGGCATGTTTACTCCTTTCTAATCTAACTCCATAAATATTGGGTAAATTGTCAACCTTCTAAATGGCTGATTTCAACAATACTCGAGAATTCAATTTCACTTGCCGCAGTAGTTGTCATTGATACTAAGAAAGATTATTGATGATAATGACGCATAAGCACTACTGGCTTGTTTTTCTAAAGGATTTGATTGTTTGAGGTTACGATTAAATATGATTCGTATCGAAAAAATGCTTGCATATTTTTCCATATCCATAAAGATTTATCAAAACTTCTTGGAGGAAATCATGAAAAGAAAATTTAAGTTATTCCCAATTATTATTGCTCTGATTGCTGTTTCCTTCCTTTTCACAGCCTGTATGGGCAATTTCACCCTTACCAAAGGTCTTTACAAATGGAATGAAAAAGCAACCGACAATAAGTACATCAACAATGTAATCTTTTGGATTCTTGGATTTTTACCTGTTTATGAAGCTGCTGTGTTCATCGATGTTGTGGTTCTCAACACAATTGAATTTTGGACAGGTAAGAACCCCATGGCGATGACAGATGGAGAAAAAGAGATCAAAGTCGTGCAAAGTGGTGACAAGAAATATCAGATCACTGCTACAAAGAATCGTTTTGACATTGTGGAATTGAAAGGCAAGGATGCTGGACAGTCTGTTGCTTTGGTGTATTCACCTGAATCACAGACCTGGAGTCTTGATAATGGAACAAGCAATGTGACAATTGCCCAGATGAATGGAAATCAGATGAAACTGATCTATCCTGATGGCAAGGTCTTAAAGATCGACATGCCCCGCTAAATTTAGATCAATGAAAAGACGGCTTTCGAGCCGTCTTTTTTTATTCCATCCAATCTGTATAGATCTCGCTGTTTGTATAATAAAAACGCAGAATATCCTGGTAAGATATACCTTCTCGTGCTTTCCGAAGCGCACCCACCTGGCACATGCCTACTCCATGACCGGCACCTTTCCCCTTTATATGATATGGACCTGATCCCGTGATATAAAAGAAGGAACTCGGCAAACCACCAAAGACCTGCCTGATCTTGTACTCACTGTCCAAGGTAATGCTGCCGTTACCCCCCTGGATTTCCAATTGTATGATCCGTCCTGATTTTCCTCTCTTTTTCACAATGATACTCCGAATATCGCCGATTCCTGAATTCTTTTCCAATTGCTCATGGCTTATAGTTCTTTCCCAGGCATTAGCCTTCTTTTCCCAGGAAGTACCATTGGTATTATCAGGTTTATCAATCCATCTTGCAGCATCACTGTTCGTTGTCAGATCGTAATTCTCCACTCCAGATTCGCAGGGAACATTCTTCAAGTAAGGAAGTGCCTTCCCTTTCCAAGCGTATTGATTTTCCTCTGTTGAGCCACCGCAAGAGGAACCATAAACAGCATCAACGATCATGGAATCACAGACAAGGATTTCACCGGCTGTATCCAACACTGCTTCTTCGATATTCTTCTTATGTTCGAAATAACCCTTATACACCTGGCAATGGGTCGAATTGCACAAATCGCAATTGTCATCCATATGACGATTATAGAGAAGACTGGCAATGGTCTCTGAACGGGCAGCCACTGCCTGCGCCTTCAAGGCTTCCATGGGTGCATTGTCGCCAATCTCATTCGTCACAACACTCATGAGGTATTCTTCCAATGCAATGTTGTTTATCATGCGAAGTCGGTTCCCTACAGGTTGAATGACCAGTTTCCCGGCATATCCATCAGGTTCCCCGTCGATATGCATACCATCAGTACCCGATATTTCGATAGGTAGGTCAAGATAACGGACTTCTCCGTTCAAATCTCTTACCGATACTTGGGTATTGGGGTATGATAGCTTTTCTATACTCTTGAGCGATCGTTTCTCTGTTTTTGCCACAGCAACCGCTGCATCATAGGAAGGGAATGTACGATCATCGAAAATCTTGAAGAAATGCTTGATGCGAAGTTTCCCACCTTCCCATGTATTCTTGCTGATCTCCTTATAGGGGTTGTTCTCATCCGGAAAAGTATCATCCACTCCTACGGGAACTGTCTTTAAGACAAATGCGTAATAATCATCTATTTCTGCATGAGTAAGGGATATTTTGAGTGGAGGCATTAATTTGTAGGATAGTGGGAAATTCTGTTGTTCAACCTTTAATTCATTATCTGCATATATGGTGGTTTGATCGGTATATTTGATGAGAATATCGAGATAAACGCTGTTGTCATGAATCTCGACTGCTGCCAGCATCAGGCAGCAGCCTGTCATCATGAGTATTATCAATATGTGTTTCATGTTGATGCCATGAACACCTTATGTTCAGGATACGGGTGTACCCTCCGGTACATCGAAATCAGGAGTCATGAGAGCCAGTCCATCTTCCTTGACTGCACAAAGGATCATTCCCTGGGAAGTGATGCCCCTCATTGTTCTTGGTTTGAGATTTACAAGCATCAGTACCTTCTTCCCAATGATCGCTTCCGGTTTATAAGCCTGTTGGATCCCGGCAATCAGTTCCTTCGTTTCGCCACCAATATCAACCTTCAGATGAAGGAGTTTATCGGTTTTTGGGACAATCTCAGCTTCCAGTATCTTCACGATACGTAAATCCAGTTTAGCAAAATCATCGTATTCAATTTCTGCCTTGATCGGCTTGGTTTCTTTCACTTCAGCAGCTGAGTTTGCTTTGAGAAGATTCAGTTGTTGTTCAATTTCTGCATCTTCAATTTTACGAAATAGCGGAGCAACATCGCTTAATTTGATCTTTTCCGTATTCTGCATTTCCACTTCATACCATTCAGGAAGTTCTGCTATATTCATCATCCTGCGCAGCTTCTTCATACTATTGGGAATAATGGGATAAAACACGACAGATATCATCCGAATCAATTCACCGCAAACGAACATGGTCTCGGCTGCCTTTTCCCGGTCTTCCTTGATATCGACCCATGGTTTGGTCTCATCGAAATACTTATTACCGAGTCTGGCAAGGTCCATGACCAATCTGCATACTTTCCGTACTTGGAAGGTGGCATAAGAATCCTTGATCTCTTCAAGAATATCCTTTGCATCACTCAAGGTAGCCTTGCTGATATCCCTTGTACCGGATACAGAAGGTATCGTGCCATCAAAGTTTTTCTGGCAGAATGTAAAGACTCTGTTCACCAGGTTGCCCAGCACATTGTTCAATTCGCTATTCACGCGCAATTGGAAATCCTTCCATGCAAAATCACAATCCTTATTCTCAGGCGCATTGGCTGCCATGACATAGCGAAGATAATCTCCTTCGAAGTATTTCAGATAATCTTCCACCCATATTGCCCAGTTCCTGCTTGTGGATATCTTATTCCCTTCCAGGTTGAGATATTCATTGGCAGGTACATTATAAGGTAGAACATACTTGGTCTTCTGTCCCATCAGCATGGCAGGCCATATGATGGTATGGAACGTGATATTATCCTTCCCGATGAAATGATACATCTTCGTTTCAGGGTCTAACCAGTATTCTTTCCAGAGATCGGGATTGCCCTTTCTCTTCGCCCACTCAATTGTGGAGGAAATGTAACCAATGGGAGCATCAAACCATACATAAAGAACCTTCCCTTCCGTATGGGGAAGCGGGACTGGAACACCCCAGTCAATATCACGCGTAATGGCACGTTGGATCAATTCATCCTTCAGCATCCCGAGTGAGAAATTAAGGACATTTTCCTTCCAGTCTGTTTTGGTTTCGAGCCATTTCTTAAGCGGTTCAGTGAATTTTGGAAGATCGAGGAACCAGTGTTCTGTGTCCTTTAAAATAGGTTTATTCCCACAGATCTTGCATTTCGGTTCCTTCAGTGTGACTGTGTCGATGAGTTTACCACAGGTGTCACATTGATCCCCCCTGGCACCATCAGCACCACAATGCGGGCAGATTCCTTCCACATAACGATCCGCAAGAAAGCGTCTGTCTTTCTCACAATAGAATTGGGTGGTCTTCTTGGTGATGATATATCTGTTGAAAAGAAGGTCTGTGAAGAATTGCTGGGATAGTTTGTAGTGGTCCGGTCTTGCAGTACCTGAGAAATTGTCAAAATCGATACTGAGACCGATAAAACTATCCTCTATGCTCTTATGGTAACGGTCAACGATATCCTGGGGCGTAACACCTTCTGCCTCTGCTTTAATGGAGATCGGTGACCCATGTTCATCCGTACCGCAGATATAAATCACGTCTTCATCCTGAAGACGCAGGAAACGAACAAATATATCAGCAGGGAGATATGCACCTGCCACATGCCCTATATGAAGCTTTCCGTTTGCATACGGTAAAGCGCTTGTAACGATTTTTCTGCTCATGTTAACTCCTTTGTTCTTGATAATGGGAGAATCATTCCTACAAGAAGAGGTTCTCGCTCATCAAGCGTTCATGAAGAACGTTAACAGCCTCCCGCACTTTATCAGTTGGTATGAGTATGATCAAACCGAGGTCATTTCTTTGAATCTGGCGAATCTCAGCATGAATGTCTTCCATTGCCTGGATCACTTCAGCAACGAATTCGAGATCGTAATTGATGCCAACTCCAACAACGGAAACAGATCCGAGTTTACTCTCCACATCGAGTATCTCAACATTGGCTTCTGTTAACAGTTTCTGGAAATCCCCCTGATACTTCTCTTCGAGGTTGATGTACATCTCTTGGTCATTCAGTACCTGATAGTTAAAAATATCAAAACTCAGATGATTCAGGAAATCAATAAGCTGCTTCTGATCTCTGAAACGGATATGTGACCGTGTCAGATTCTCCTTATGGGCAATTGCTGTGATTCCTCTCTCTTCCATATTCATATCCTCGGTTATATAGGTTCCTTCTTCGAAAGTGAAGGATGATTTCAATTCCACGGGTATTTTATAAGCGCAGGCAAATTCAACAGATCGGGGATGCAATACCTTCGAGCCGTCATTTGCAAGAGCCAGCATGATCTGATATGGTACCTTCTTCAGTTTCCTCGCATTGGGTACGATGCGTGGGTCGGCAGTATAAACACCATCAACGTCCGTGAATATCTC
>DAONDQ010000025.1:24845-27717 GCA_035402645.1 Candidatus Cloacimonadota bacterium
ACTTATCAGCCTGCAGATAGGAAGCGAGTGCAACCGCTGTCGTATCCGAACCGCCTCGTCCGAGTGTCGTAATCTCCTTCTCGAGTGATACACCCTGAAAACCTGCTACAATGACAACCTTGCCTGTTGCAAGTTCTTCCTTGATGCGAAAGGCACGCACATTCAGAATGCGTGCATTTCCATGCTTCTTATCTGTTATGATCCCACTCTGGGAACCTGTAAAGGAGATGGAAGGAAGTCCTTCCTCCAGCAAAGCGAGAGATAGCAGCGACATACTGATCCTCTCTCCTGCCGTTAGGAGCATATCCAATTCACGACGGGATGGATGCTCTGCAATCTCATATGCAAGCTTGAAGAGTTCATCCGTTTGCTTTGCCATCGCTGACACAACAATGACGATCTGATCATCTGGCTGCTTTGTACAGGCAATTTCGTGTGCAATGGTCTTAATACGCTCGATGCTGCCTACTGAGGTTCCACCGAATTTCTTTACTATAATACGCATGAAGGGATGTAGATTGCGATTTGACTCTTATGTCAAGAAGTTTTGCGAACAAACTATATAGATGAAAGTAGAGAATCTTGCTTTTATATAATTATAAAACATTGACTTTAATTACGGATTTTATATATATAAATATTATCATTGTATTATGGGAGGAGTAACATGAAAGAGCATTGCAAAGGTTTGATACAAATCATTCACTTTATAGAAATGTTTGCGATTTTATTAGTATTGTCGTCTGTAATGTCTTGTGAAAAATCAAATCATATCACCGCACCAGTATTTTCAGACCAATATTGTACCTCTTACTATTTCAGTGATGCATCCGGTCAAGCCAAAACCCAATTTACAGTGCATGATACTATATATGTTTTTGCGCAATTTGAAAATCTTTCCGATTACCCTATTAAAGTCAAGGATTTAAAGGGATTTGATTTCCCTTGTGCTAGTTACATAACCCCTTATATAGGAGATTATAGTGATGCCTGGTGTATGTGTGACTTTCCTCCAATCCAAAACTTCGTAGAGAAGATTTATGCACCCCATCGAATAGTAACACATCTAGATGAATACTCTAATATCACTATTCCCGGTGACTATGCAGCATTAATACATTCTTTTCTCAGCGTTCAAAATGCTACCAATACTGGTATCCCATATTATAAAGAAATTCTGCATATTACCGATTAACAGTCTTCTTGACATTTAAGATCTCTTTAATATCTGTCCTACATCTTACAGTATTGGAGTGAACATGTCCAGACCTATCATCGGTATCAGCATGAATTATATGAGATTGGGACAACACCATCAATTTCATATCAGGGGTAAATACATCGATGCCCTGGTTGCCAATGGCGCAATCCCTTTATTGATCCCTACGATCAACGATCCTGAGTATGTGGAGTATTACCTTCAGCAAGTTGGTGCGATCATCATCATTGGCGGTCTCGATTATCCTCCATCCCTTTATGGACAGGAACCTCATCCCATGCTTGACCCCTGCCATTCTCGCCGTACAGAAGCGGATTTTCTTCTTGTAAAGAAAGCACTCGAGATGAAGAAACCCCTTATTGGATTCTGTGCGGGGATGCAACTGCTGAACATCTACTTTGGCGGTAAACTCATCCAACACATTGATAACCTGGATGACCACTTTGGGGAGAAATATCATAAGATCAATATCCTTGGCGGTAGATGGCTTCCCCAGATATTTGCTAAAAATGAAATCATCGTCAATTCCAATCACCACCAGGCTGTTGACCCTGCTCACATCGGGAAGGGACTCTCTATCGTAGCCAAAGCCGATGATGGTATGATCGAAGCACTGGAATACGAATCTGAGCAGATGGTGCTTGGTATCCAGTGGCATCCCGAAAGGATCATAGACCCCGAAGTCAGCAGACCGATATTTCAGTTTCTGAACAAGCTAGCTGGGAGGAACGCCACCTTTTAGGCGGTGGAAAGTGGTCTTTCAGACCATGTTTGGCAAGCAGGATAATTATTGTATTAGGTAATCGTATTCAGTAGATTCGTACCACAGGTTTTCCTACCTGTTATTGGAGTGGGTTTTCTTACCCACGTATCATCTATTTATTTCTCGGGCGCAACGCATTGCGCCCCTACATCAATTCTTACTTCTTAATTCTTAATTCTTAACTGTTATGTCGTATTCTTTCATCTTGTTCGACAGCGTATTCCGGTGAATACCCAGCAGAGCTGCTGCTTCAGAATGATTTCCCTTGCACAGCTTCAGAACTTTTATGATATGCTCTCTTTCAATCTCCATCAGGGTTTGAATATTATGGGATTCCTGGCTCGGGTGATGCTTGAACTCGATGATCTCAGAAGGCAGTTCGTCCATCTCGATCATATTGCTTCGTGATAATGTAACCACACGTTGGACAATATTCCGCAATTGCCTGATATTCCCGGGCCAATCATAATTGATCAGTTTCATCAATGCATCATGCTGGAAGGTCTTGGGTAATCCCGGGCTCAGTTCCCTTAGAAACGATTCTATGAGTGGCGGGATGTCGTCTTTTCTCTCACGTAATGGAGGAAGAAGGATTGGAACGACATTTAACCTGTAATACAGGTCTTCCCTGAATTGTCCGCTTTTTACAAGCTCTTCCAGGTTCTTGTTCGTGGCGGCAATGATACGCACATCGACGGTTCTTGTCTTGTTGCTCCCTACGGGTTCGAACGAATGTGTTTGAAGCGAACGGAGCAGCTTCACCTGTATGAGAGGAGACAGATCCCCGATTTCATCGAGAAACAGCGTACCATGATTTGCTTCATCGAATCTTCCCAGTCTATCTGCAAAGGCACCCGTGAATGAACCCTTCACATGCCCAAACAATTCGC
>DAONDQ010000026.1:0-27621 GCA_035402645.1 Candidatus Cloacimonadota bacterium
AGGCACCCAACTGAACTTCAGTCTGATGCCTTTTATCTGGTGCCCAGGACAGGACACTTTTTAAATTGTTGCCGAAAGAACATTTTGGATAAAGTGCAGTAAATGAGCAAATTTAACAGTATTTTAAGATTTATCCAAAATTTAAAATGGCATGGGAACTTTCAAGATTCGACCAAAAGGGCGCCTACTGTACGCGATTTATTGTCAAGGCTCGGAGACTTTCCGGGTGAAGACCGGGGTGCATATAGATCCCGAGGACTGGGATCACGATCATCTGAGAAAAAGCACACCTGCTTATGAAGCAAAGAACGCACTGATCGAAAGTGTACTCTCCGAGCTGATCGATACGGTAAACAAACTTCGTTATTCCGGACAACAGGTGACGGTGACAGCTGTGCGGAAGTCGTACGGGAAAGTCCCAGACTGCCTAACGAAAGCGATGTCCTTTGAGACCTTGAAGGTCAAGTATATCGAGTACAAATCCAACAAGTTAGCCCCTCACTCGGTCACCAATATCAAGCAGATGTTCCGCACTATCAGTGAATACGAGGAAGAGTTCAATTATCAGATGGATCCGGTGACCTTTGACCGAGCAGAGTTCGAGCGGTACGTGATGTTTTTATCCCTCAAATGCAAACTGCGGGATAACACGGTCTGTAAGCACGTTCGCATGTTTCGTACTTTCCTGCATTGGGCGTACCCTGATGAGCGCATGTCTCACGTCCGTCACACGGAGTTTGCCAAAGAGGTGATCTATCTCCGGGAAACCGAACTCCACGTCCTGATAGACGCCGAACTCGGGGACTGGTATGACAAGGTCCGGGACCTACTTGTCTTCTTATGCTTGACTGGTATGCGTTTTTCCGATTCTCAGCGGGTGGATGAATCCTGGCAGGATGAGGGAGTTTTCTTGTTCCGGCAGAAAAAGACCGGTGGGATCGCCATGCCCCCGATCTTTAATACTACCAAGGAGATTCTGAAACGATGGGGAGGACATCCGCCTCGCATGTGGGCGCATGAATTCAACTATCATTTGAAAGAGCTGTTCAAGGATCTGGGGTTAAACCGTCCGATCCAAGTTTCGGAAGTCAAGTGCGGACGCCGGATTTATTCTATCCATCCCCTGTCAGAGGTCATCTCCAGCCACGTCGGACGCAAGACATTCATTACTCTGGCGTTGTCAAAAGGTATCCCCTTACAAGACGTAATGCGCATGTCCGGGCATCTTGATTACCGGTCCATGCGCAGTTACATCGAGATCTCGCGTGAGCATGTCAAGGAGATCGCCAAAAAATGGAAGATCTGATCAGAAGGTGAAACCCGTGGAAATTCCGAAGAGCAGGAAAGACTTATCCACAGATTCAGTGGATTCATGCCAGTAGGGGAAGGAAAAATAAGAAGACTTCAAGTCAGCTTTGAATCTCTCCGCAGTCAAGGTGGTTGCCAGATTCCAGGTGGATGCTTTCCCCATATGGATTCTCATTCCAAACCCGACAGATGTAAAGGCGGTCGTTTTTGCATTTGTAACACTTAGATAGTCACTCCCATCTTGTGCATCACCCTTCGAGAGATCCGTGATAATATTGTACCCGATAGAAACGGGAAAATACGGCGTTACCCGTTTGTTATTCAGATTCACACATGCCTCTAAAAAGACAGGCATGGTGGAAAGGTATGGCGCGGAAGACCTATTATATTGATATTTTACCTGATATGCTCTTCCGCGATAACCGAATCCCCCACCCACCGCGACGTAGGGGCAAATCTGATAACCGGTGGACACGGATAGAAGAGATACTGGTGCTCCCCAAGCCTCGTCGATCACGTTTGCCGCTACCGGTTCTACGTTAAGAGTTACGTACCAACCGCTTTCTCGGGGTGTATAGGAGTTCTTTGTTGTTGTGCTGTCGTATTTTTCAGCCATGCACAGTGTAGGCAGACCGACGGTAAGCAAAATGATTAGGAGTTTTGTAAAATTTAAGTGTTTCATAATGGTTTTATTAATGATTTCCCACAAAATTACAACATTTAGATAACTCTGCATGGCTTGTAAACAAAGGGAAATAGAAAATTTCAATTTTTTTTTTGCATATCCTAGCTTACTATTAACCACCACTTTAGAAAGTGTTAAGTCAATGAAAACGGATAAATTCCATAAAGACCAATGCATCTCGCTGATTATCATCAATATAAAAAGAAACAGCTCCTCACTTGCCACAAGTAATTCGTAGACAGAGGAATATTCAGGGGTTGATAGTGAAAGATAAATCAACTTTGGTGTAATGGTTTTACAGGAATGGGTGGCGCTGTTTGGACCGGGATATTCACCTGGCTCTGCGGCATTCTATCAGGGGTACAGCAACATGGGAAAAACTCCCTCAGAAAGATTAAACGGGTATCTGGAAAAGGTTAACAAAGGAACTTAAGTATACACGCTATTTCAACTAATACCTCCACTCCACATGCCCAAACGGCAACCGATTCAACTCATCCCTGTAAAACTTCCACTTCGGCATGTGGTCATCCAGCAGGGCAATGAACCTTTCATTGTGGCTGGGTTCAATCAGGTGTAAAACCTCGTGGACGATAATGTATTCAATGCACTCCAAGGGTTTCTTGGCTAATTCGAGGTTCAGCCAGATTCGTTTGGCTTCATGATTGCATGTTCCCCATTTGGTGCGCATCTTCTTAATACCATAATCATAAACCACGACTCCTGCTTTTTGCTCCCAATGCTCAATCATCGGTGGGATGATGCGTTTCAGTTCCTGCCGATACCAGTTGTCCAATACCTCCTGCCTCTTTTCCTGTGTGGTTTCAGGACGAACATACATCTGGATTTCCTTGTGTTTAAGTAATACTTTGGGACTTGCATCCTGCTCTATCACCTTCAGCAAATATCGTTCGCCCAAAAAGTAATGGCTTTCTCTGGTCAGGTACTCCCGTGGGGTTTCCCGCTGTTGCTTTTTGAAGTTTTCCTGCTGTTTGCGAATCCATTTGAGTTTGGCAATGGCGAACACCCTGATGGTGTCCAACTCCATTCTCTGGGGTGCTGAAATCCTGACCCTTCCCGTTGGCGGGTAGACACTGAGATGGATATTCTTGATATCTTTTCTCAGTACCTCAATCTCTAAGTCACCCAATTGTATCCGTTCCATCAGTACTCTTTCTGCTCAACAATGATTTTATAAAGACGCTCTACGGTTTCAATGATGCCATAAGTAACAGGTGGTTCTCCTACTGAAATCGAATCACTGCCGTGGGAATATTGCTTCAAAGTGGTGTATATCGCTGATTTTACCTCACGCTCTTTAGCAAGATTGCCCCGAAATCCATCCCTTTTGGATTTCCTGATGGCTTCGTCTATTTGGGTGGCAAGAACCGCTTCTTTACCAAGATTATGATACAGTGCCCGTTGGGCAGGGGTTTTCAATTCCTTTGGAGTGTCATCCGCTTTGCCTTCATTCACCTGCCTGACCAACTCGGCAATCTTTTTCAGGTACTCTTCATAACTGATGGCGTTATCCTTTCTTTCTTTGATTATCTCAGCCAGCAATGTGGACATGTTCTCGAAGAACGATGGGTCAATCAGATGCTCCTTGATGATTTTCCTTCTGACATTGTTCTCGATGGTTTCGGCAATGGCTCGTTTGTCCTTTCTGATACCCTTGGGCAGGTTATTGACCGCTTCGTAAATCCCTGCTTTCTCTATTATTTCCAGCAAGGGCATGTCATCAAACGGGGAAATCTTCACGGGTTCATCCGCCTGAATATATGTGTCGATTAGGTGACGCATATCGGCTTCATAAGTCTTCATGTCAAGGGTTTCACCACTGGCTTTCCTGATTTCTTCTCTGAGTTTTAAATAGCCATTGATTTCATTCTTAATGCTTTCGATCTCCGAATCGGTATATCCTGCCAAATCCAGTTCATCGGCAATGTTGGCATAGGCACGAATCAATGCCACGGTACATTTGTACAGGGTATTCCTCTGGGGTTCTTTTGCCTTCAGGTCTTCAGGGACTTCGGGATTGCCACAGAAGTATCGAATAAAGGCAAGGGTATCCTTGGGTAACGGGACAGGTTCGCAGAGCAATGCAATTTCTTCTAATGCGGCATCCAGCCTTTCTTTTCCAGCTTTCAACCTGTTCTGGAGCAAGATATCGACATCCTTTTTCTCAAACTCATCGTAGTCGAGTTCAGAAGTATAAACGGTTACCGCATCTTCAACCTGTTTAAAGAGGTCTTTGTAATCAACGATGTATCCAAAATCTTTATCCTCCCCATCGAGCCTATTCACCCTGCAAATCGCCTGAAACAAGCCATGGTCTTGCATGGATTTGTCTATGTACAGATATGTGCATGAAGGTGCATCGAACCCCGTGAGTAATTTAGACACGACTATCAACAACTTCATCGTGGCTGGCTCTTCCACGAACTTCAGTTTTGCCCAATCTTCATAAGTCTCGGTTTTGGACTTGTTCGCCTGAACTTTCACATCCTTCAAGATATCCTGATACAGATTGTAAATGAATTCCTTATCCGTTTCCGTATTTGCACCAGTATCTTCGGTCGTTATATCCTGTGTCACGGGATTGTACGATGTGACCACCGCACATTTGCTGGCAAGTTCGGTCTTCTGGAAGATTGTGAAATACC
Organism: Candidatus Cloacimonadota bacterium; assembly: GCA_035402645.1. Lineage (GTDB taxonomy): Bacteria > Cloacimonadota > Cloacimonadia > Cloacimonadales > DAONDQ01 > DAONDQ01. The sequence continues at coordinate 4,660 of DAONDQ010000026.1, forward strand.
TGCATGCTTCGTAGATGGAGGATGCGATGAGCAGTGCGTTCCCACGTTCTGAAGATAGTCTGGGTTTGGTGTTGAAGTCGAAAACAATATCGGTTACCACCTTTTCCATGCGGGAACGACTGCTGAGCACGGTTTGCATTGTTCCCCACTTCTGCTTCAATTCTGACCGCTGGAACTCATTCAGACCCTTGGTCTTTACCTGAAACCACTCATCGATTTTCTGGGTGGAGGTGAGTTTCTGGTCTATATCCCGTGCCTCGTAAATCAAATCCAGAATGACATTATCAGTGACTCCCTCATTGAATTTGTAGGTATGGATGTACTTCCCGAACACCTCAATGCTGGTTTGCCTGTCTTTCCTCAGTAATGGTGTGCCTGTGAACCCGATAAAGACCGCATTGGGCAGAATGGCTTTCATGGTGCGGTGCAGTCTCCCGCTTTGGGTTCGGTGACATTCATCCACGAACAGGAAAATTTCTCCGACCGCCTTGGATGGCTGGCTTTCCAGTTCCTGAATGAACTGGTTGAAGTTATCGACATCCCGTTTCCCGAACTTATGAATCAGCGTGCAGAACAGCCGAGGCAGGGTTTGCTCCAACTGGAACATCAAATCCCTTCCGCTTTGGGTGCGGTAGATTTTCTCATCGGCATCCCGAAATACCCCTTCAATTTGTTTGTCCAGTTCATCACGGTCAGTCAGAATGATAACTCTGGCTTTGGGGTAGTTTTCCAGTATCCATTTTGCCAGCAACACCATGACGATGGATTTGCCGCTACCTTGTGTATGCCAGATAATCCCGCCTTCATACCTGCTGACGAACTTCTGTGCTTCTTTTATTCCGAAGTACTGGTGAACACGAGGCAGTTTCTTCACCCCTGCATCAAATAGCATGAAATCATAAAGCAATTCAATAAAGCGGGTCTTGTTGCAAATCTTCAACAGGTACTTGTCTAACTGCAATCGGCTGGTATCTTCAACATCTTCTTTCCATTGCAGATAGTACTTCTCTGGCGTTCCGATTGTGCCGTATTTCAGACCTTCGGTGTCATTGCCAGCGAAGATATATTGAACAGTGGAGAAGAAAGATTGAATGAATTCGGGTTGCTGATTGACAATGCTCTGCCTTATGCCGTCATTGATACTGACTGTGCTTCGTTTTAATTCGATGATTCCAACAGCAATACCGTTGATGTACAAAACGATATCAGGTCTTTTCTCCCGATTACCAAGAACTGTGACTTCTTCGGCAAGGTAGAAATCGTTGTTTTCGGGTTTCTTCCAATCAATCAGGGCAATGTTTTCGTAGTTCTGACCTGCTTCAGTCTTCACGGGAACTCCGTATCGGAGCAATTGATATACCTCTTTGTTATTGGTGTACAGGCTGTTATTGGAATTGTTTGCCGTTACCAGCAAGTCATAGATTGCCCGTTTGATTTTATCTTCGGGATACCCTTTCCTTCGCAGGAACTCGGTTAGCAGTATTTCTTCAATATTGCTGTTTCCTTCTCTATCTTCCCAGTTGCCAAGATATTCATACTCCAATTCATCCCGAAATAGTTGGATGATTCGGTTCTGGGTGTGACGTTCGGATTTCCCGTATTCGGTCATGGTGTTCAGTTTAGGACTTGACAAGTCTTATTTTGCCAGTAAGGAGTTGTTGCATCAATGCGTGTTTGATAAAAATCTGCTTCGATTGTTTATGCTCTAATGTGTTGATATCATTGTCAATATCAGACAGGATTGTTGAAATTCGATTTTGCTCCTGAACAGATTCAGGACAGTTAACAACTACATTTTGTACTATTTCCTTATTCAAATTCAATACGCTGCTTCCAGATGCCATCGCTTTATACTGTATCATGATAGATTCAGACCCCAATACATAATACAAAAACTCTTTGTCAAAATGATATTGATAATTTTGAATTACCAGCCAACCGTCATGAATACAACCGTTTGTTTTAAGAATATAGGGTCGACCAAAACTCATTGAATTTGAAAGTAAGAAGTCACCTTCTTTAACATAACGTGACCGAGACATCCCTTCTTTGATGATTTTCTCTTCTGTAGATTCAATGAACTTTGCTGACTTACTAACATCACCAATTTTAATCCAATTTATTCCATCTGGATTTGCAGTTATATAACTTTCAATTGGTCTTGGAGAACCACCCCGAAAGATTTCTGCCGAATCTCCCAACCTTCGTTTAACCCACCCCTCCTTCGGAGTCAGCAATTGCTGCATCACCCCCTGCTTTATGCAGCGTTTCTTGGCAATTAGTTTTTCAAGACTGGTTATCAGCGCATCGGCATCGGAAAGGGCGGTGGCAATGGCGGTTTGTTCGACTTTGGTTGGGGGTGTCGGAATATATAATATCGACACCTTATTGACTGATAACCCAGGTTGAGCAGAAGACTCTGAATATTGGTTCAAATTCATTTTGGATAGAACATATGACAACCATTTTATATCAAAGTCGTTCCGTGGAGTCACTACTATCGCGTGCTCTGACGCAAAAAAAATGTCATCTACAAAATTAATGTTACCACACAATGCTCCTTGTCTTCCAATTAAGCAAAATTTTCCCGAGTGGGTATATGAATTGGTATAACCCCTTAATCCATTACCGCCATAACACGGATATTGTTCAAAATCAGAAATTTTCGCAGAAGTTATTGGACTACCACTCTTTAATTGGCAAACTCCATTTAATTGTTTTGCCGACCAGTCCTGGGGAATCACACCTACCTCAGTCATTTTATATCCATATTTCACTCCCATACAAACCCCATTTTTTGAAGGTGAGCAGCAACTTTGGCTTCGAGTTCAATGACTTCATCTGTTTGATTCGGCAACGGTGTTTCGTAGCGTTCAGCCAGTTCCTTGATACGGGTGGTCAGGCGGTGGCTAATCTGGTCTATCTCGCCTTTGATGGAGGATTCAATACGCTGCATCCATTTATCATCTACCACCAAGGTCTTGATTTCATCAGTCGTGAGTTTTGGGTATCGGGTATAAACACTTTCGTCCAATTCCACATGCTTTGCTTTTATCTGTTTGTTCAGGTCGCTGAGCCTGCCTGTGAGAAGCAGGTACTTATTCAGGACATCCCATTCGCTCAGATTCTCACCATAACCAATTTTGGGTTCTGCCGCCATGGGCAATTCCCGCCTTTTCTCTCGCTGTAGTTCTTTGATTCTTGCCGATACACTGATTTTATTAATCTTATCAAAATCAGTAAAATATCCGTCTTCACCTCCGTGTTCTTCCTCCATCTCTGATATTTCAGCCTCAATGGCATCTCTTTCGGATTCAAGACTTTCCAATTTTTCTTTCTCCTTTGGGAAAAAGCGATTAACAACAAGTTCCTTCGTGATAAGGTCGCATGTCCAGCCTTTATCCACCATTTTCTTCTTGGTTTCCACCAGAATTCGGTAGGTCTCGGCTTTCCAGCCATCCACCGAAATAATGTAGATATCGTCCTGCATCACCTCATTCCAGTAGTTCATGAGTTGCTGAAAGATATCATAGTTCTCAATCAGTTCCTCATCATTGTACAGAGATAACAGGCTTTCGGAAATGTCAAAGATGATTTCCTTGGGTCGGCAACCCATGGCGAGGTTCTTCAGGTATGTGGTTGATTCTGTCTTCCACTTGTTGAACAGTGCATCCATTTTCTTGGTGAAAGCGATGAACTCAGAATGTTCAAAGATGGTTTGCTTTATCTGTTCTTTAGCAACCCTCAAATCCGAATACCTTGCTCTGACATTGGGTTCAAACAATGTGGATTTCAATTTCGGGAACTCCGACCAGTACTCATGCAGCGCATCGATATCCACATTGGGAATGCCACCCAGAAGATGTGCTTCAATATCCTGAATGTCTTCGGTTTCAAGGTTGTCGATGTATCTCGGAATGTTCAAGTTGTAGTCATTCTTTTCGATTTCTTCAAAAGAAACCATGCGACTATACCCATCAATCTGCCGCTGGTTATTGAAGACATCAGTAATCTTTTGGATATCCTGTTCACGCAAGCGGTTCTTGTTCCCGTCCTTGATGAACCCCTTACCAGCATCAATGATGAAAATTCCCTTCCGATTCAAGGCGTTCTCCTTATCGATAACGATGATGGAGGCAGGAATACCTGTGCCATAGAAAAGGTTCGCTGGCAAGCCTATAATGCCCTTTAAATATCCTTTTTTGATGAGGTTCTTGCGTATCTCGGCTTCGGCATTACCACGGAATAAGACTCCATGAGGCAGAATGCATGCACCCTTTCCGTTTCGCTTCAGGGAACGCACGATGTGAAGCAGAAAAGCGAAATCTCCATTCTTCTTAGGTGGCAAGCCATAATCCAAGAAACGGTTGTAGGGTTTGTCCTCAGGGAGAGTTAATCCGTTGCTCCACCGTTTATCGCTAAATGGTGGATTCGCGACCACAAAATCGAAGGTCTTAAGGTTTTCTGCTTCCTCAAACAATGGGTTTGCAAGCGTATTGCCTTGTTTGATTTCAGCCGTGGGGTTATCATGCAGAATCATGTTCATGCGAGCCAGTCCAGCATTGGTTTTCTCCTTTTCCTGACCATACAAAGCGACCTTGCCCATGCATTCGCCACCAACACGCAATAACAGTGACCCCGAACCGCAAGTGGGGTCATAAACAGTTACCTCGGAATCAGCAGCAACTCTGTTAATTCCGATAATCTTCGCCATGGTACGGCTCACTTCAGCAGGGGTATAAAACTGTCCCTTGCTTTTGCCGCTTTCCGTGGCAAAATGACGCATGAGATATTCATAGGCATCACCGAGGATATCATCCCCATCTGCTCTGTTCTTGCTGAAATCCAGTGTAGGATTCTCGAATATCGCAATGAGATTCGTAAGCCTGTCCACCATCTCCTTGCCGCTGCCGAGTTTTCCGACATCGTCGAAGTCGGGCATATCTGATAACTTATTGGCACTGGCAATAGGGGTAATGATTTTCTTGTTTATCTGGTCACCTATATCTGGAGTTCCTTTCAATGCAACCATATCCTTAAAGGAAGAACCCTCTGGAATAGTCACTGGGGCATAGGGTTGCCCAGCCCATTTATCGCTGATGTATTTTAGAAACAACATTACCAGCACGTAATCCTTGTACTGGCTGGCATCCATGCCACCTCGGAGTTCGTCACAACTTGCCCATAAAGAGCTGTAGAGTTCTGATTTTTTTATTGCCATAGTAGTTTAGTACCTCGTAAAAACAGTTTGTATTGTTAGCGTTTTAGCATTTTTTACAGTTTCTTTACCGGCTGTTTGTTACCAATCAGCTTCCTGGGATTTACTTCCAGGCATTCTGCAATCTTGAAAAGCGTATCCAGGGTAGGTTGAAGTTTATTATTCGCATACAGTGCAACCGTACCTTGTGATTTTCCTATCTTCCCAGCCAGCCATATCTGAGTCCGTCCCTGCTCCTTCATTACTTCTTTGATGCGGTTCATCGGATATAATTTGTAGCAATATTAGTGAAATTAATGCAATGTTTAATCTGGTTGGGTTCATATCATTCTATTTTTATGTAATTTGCAGGGTAAATTTCTGACTATGCCAATTCCTGACTTTCAATCAATAATGCTTCCTTTACTTCAACAAGTATCGGACGGAAAAGAATATAGGTACCGCGAATTAATTGAGATTCTTGCGCAACAATTTAAACTGTCGGATGCTGAAAGAAACGAACTCTTAGCCAGCGGGACCCAACCCATTTTCGATAACCGTGTCGGTTGGGCGAAGACCTATCTAAAAAAGGCAGGATTATTGGATTCCCCCAAAAGAGCTTTTATAACCATAACAGAGAAAGGGTTGAAGATACTTCAAGCCAAGCCCAATACCATCAATGTCAAATTTCTACGGCAATTCCCTGAGTTTGTCGAATTTCACACTTTTAAGCGCGAGGATAAAGCCGAATCTGAAGAAATCTCCGAACAGGACGACGTTCACGATACACCCGAAGAACGACTTGAAAACGCCTACCAAAGCATAAGGAAAACATTGGCGGACGAACTTATCAGTAAAGTACTAAAACTCACGCCTGCTTTTTTTGAACACCTTGTGGTGGAACTTTTGGTTAAAATGGGATATGGTGGCTCGATTGCTGATGCGGGTAAGGCTATTGGTAAAAGCGGTGACGAAGGTATTGATGGTACTATAAAGGAAGACAGACTTGGGCTGGATATCATCTACATCCAAGCGAAACGCTGGCAGCAGGGGAATGTAGTCGGTCGCCCGGAAATTCAGAAATTTGTAGGAGCGTTGGCTGGTCAAGGTGCCAAGAAGGGCATATTCATTACCACCTCTTCATTTACCAAGGATGCTTTGGAATATGTACCCAAGAACGAAACTAAAATAGTCTTATTAGACGGAGTGCAACTTGCTCAGTTAATGATTGACTACAACCTTGGCGTAACTCTACAACAGAGTTATGATGTGAAAAGGCTGGACAATGATTATTTTGGGGATGAATAAAGTTAATAGCGAGTATGTTAAAGAAAGACACATTTGAATATTCCGGGGTTTCTTATCACGTTTCTATCGATAAGAAGAAAATGGAAGTTAAATTTCAGGTCAATAATTCCAAAAAGAAGCAGACTCCTGATTTCTTAAATAAGCACTACAGCTTATCGGAAAACTCTGTGGATGCATTCGTAAATCATTACCTTTTTGCATCGCACCCTACCCAATTAAATGACACATATGACTCCGCTTCGGAATTAATCGATTATTCAAATGCCGACTTGAACTTTTATATTTTGCAATTATCGAAAAAATCGCCTTTTATGACTGAGAAATCAGTCACTGAGTTATTTAATTCTGGTCGAAAAGATGAATTAGAAAAGACTCTTCGCGATATTTTTCAGATAGGATTGTACATGAAGTTTGGTATAATTTCAATGACTGAAAATTCTCTCGATATGCATATGTGGGGATACTATTCAAATAAAAATGGTTTCCTATTAAAATTCGACACCAATGCATTACCAGCTTCATTTAAAGGACCGTTTCCAATTAACTATGTTTCAGAAATACAAAGCATTGACTATTTTGAATACGAAATGGGAATCCCTATACTATATCAATCCAATGTGAAGCATATCTCTTGGGCTTCTGAAAACGAATGGCGATATTTGGCATATTGTAATTCTGGCGACTTTACACCATTTTATCCAAAATCACGAAATAGCACGAGGAAGATGTATTATAATCCTAAAGCAGTTTCCGAGGTTATCTTAGGATATGATTTCATTTCCCCCGTTGAGATAGACTATAAAAGGCGTACAAACGAATTTGGGTTTATTGATTTCAATAAGCAAAAATCAAAAAGGTTAAAGCAATTAAAATCCAGCATTCTAAAGACAATAATACAAAACAAGTATCCAGTAAGTTTAATTAATAAGCATCTAAAAAAGTACCAATTAGGTGCGACACCTATAGAAATTGAGCAAATCTCTCCATATAAATTCAAGATTATTAACCACTCTGATAAAGTCCGCGTAGAAGAAGAAACTTGAATCTTGACAGTTTATAGAGAAATCAAGTATAAAAGTAGTGCGTTGTGGTAAAATAAGGCGTTTCCGGCACATCATAGACCGAACCGCCAGATTACACAGGCATTACAGAATAAACAAAATCGGGATTAGCCTTCTCCAACAGGTGTAACTCCTTCTGCCATTTTTCCGACTGGTCATCCATTCTCATAGGTTTCCCTTTTAGCAGGTACAGCTTTTTAAGTTTCCAAGCGTTCAGCACCCCCCTTCGACCCTCTCCAAGTATTCCATATATAAGGATAGCCCGGAAAACCGTTTCTCTGGCTCGTACCCACCGCCAAATAGTCGCGATTCCCCTTCATCCAGAAGCTTGTTAAAAGCCATTCTGCGGCTTATCAAGGGTCTTGGTGCTTATATCGGAAGGAGCGAACATAGCGACTGATTTACTTGTTGCCATCGTCGGGTAGGCGCTGGATTGCATTCTCGGCATCAATGGCAATGATCTATCACACTTCGACAAGCTCCTGAACAATGATATCTATAATCTGAAAGAAGAGAATATTAATAGCGGGGGGTATGTCGTGGATACCCTGGAAGCCAGCATTTGGTGTCTGCTGACAACGGATAGTTATCCGTAAGCCTTCCTGAAAGCGGTTAACCTTGGTGCGGATACGGATACCATCGCTTGCGTCACAGGTGGGTTGGCTGGGCTACTGTACGGTCATGAGCAGATTCCAAAAGAATGGATCGATGTGCTGGCAAGAAAGGATGATATTGAAGGTTTGTGTGACAGGCTTAGCCACTCACTTTTATAATTCAGAAAAAAAATACCCAAACCGTAGGAATCTATGATTCTTATCGTATATTTGATTTATTGTTTTAAGGTTTTGCCCTTTCCGTTCTTATCACTTTTCTGTGGAAAATCGCTTTAAATAGGCTCCTCAGACCCGCATTGGTGGCTGGAGCATTCTGAACCCCTTTCAATTTGACTGGGGTTTTGCATTTATAATTGAATAGGTTTACGATTGCTTTGTTGTGCTAACATATTAGATACTAAATAGGTAAGCAGTATGACGGCTATAATTGCAGGCAGAACGAAATCTGGAAACTTTATCGTCACCGATGCTATGGCATCAGGTACAAAGAAAACGAGGTCGTACAAGGACTGTAAACTTGATGACAAAATACTTCCTCTCCAAAACCCCAAATGTTATTGTTCATTGGTGGGCGATGCCACAGTTTTGGACGGCATTCAAGCATTGGATTCTTGGAATGATAATTTAAACGCGAGCGTAGATTTTTCCAACCCAGATGTTATGCGTGATGCTTTGATCGCAACCGATAAATATTGGGAACTGCTGTACAAAGACGGTCGGGCTAAACCAGTGAATGGTTTCGCAACTGTCTATTTTGTCAGTAGGCAAAAAGTCTTTGAGTATGTCGTCACCCGCAAAAGGGACAAATACGTAATTGATAATTTCAGGTTGTTCAGGCGTAACGAGGTTGTCTTGAACTATGCCTCGTTAACCAAGAAGATAAACCATTTTGAGTACCCGTCCGAACGCCTGTATGAAAATGCCATAAGGATCATTGAAGATGCGCACCAATGGTGTAAAGAGGGTAAAGAACCGTACACGTTGGAATACGATTTTAATAACAGGTTCTGTGGTGTGGTCTTCTCCAGTGTCCAGAACGAGCGAGAAAAACTTTACTCACCATTTAGGACATTGTCCGAATCAATAGCCTCAGAGCATCTTACCCCTCGGGAGTTCTGGAATGCCATTGATAACAGAAGATTCCGGTGGAGCCCAACGAAAGAATGAAGTCTTTGTCAAAATATCATCTTTCTCATTAACCCAAATCTTAACGAAATGAAAACAGTTTTAATAGAACCTCAAGACATCAGAAGAGCCATCAATGAGTTCAAAGACCAAATCACTAAAGGCGCAGTTTCAACAAAGAGAAAGGAAACACACTTCCCAGGGGGTGCTCACACAGTTGGAACGGAGTATACCTTGACCTGTTCACTGGGGAAGTTATTCGTTATGATCCCTGATAGAGACTGGGGTGAAAGAATTCCGTTACTATTCACGCTGAACCCTAAAACATCAAACTTTACATCAGATGCGGAAATCAACATACCACTTGGGCTTAACAGGAGAGTTGGAGGATGCATTGTTGAGGAAGACAGTGCAAAATTTATTTGTAACCGAGGGCGATTTACCTCTTTCAAATCATCGATCCCCAAGCAAGCCTCCTTGGAATTCTTCAAAAATTCAATAATTTCCGTGGTAGATGGTGACAAGGACGCAAACTTAATATGCATTGCAGACCTAAGTTCCCCAAACCTCGTAGAAGAGATTGCATCTTTTGTCAATGAGCTGAAAGTTCTAAAAGGGGGTATGAAATGAGCAATTGGGCAAATGTAACCAATGGGCACATCCTGCTCGCCATCCAAGAGTTTGAAAACTCAAAGGAACCTTACCCGCCCGCCCGCAACACCTTCCTTCTATTTAACAATAGGGAATACCCCGCCAAGCACATTCGAGGATTAGCATACAAGATTGCCAACAAGAGCGAGATCAGCAAGAATGATTACAACGGCGGGAAGGAAACCGTAAAATTCTTCAGCAAGAGAGCCTTTAAGACCAGATACAAGGGCGAAATTATTGTTCCGATGTTAAACCGTAAATCACGATTCGCATATGACGACGAAAGCCAAATCGTTATCCACAAGGGGCACTGAACACCCCGTTGGACGGATCACCCTTATCGGCAGGGGCAACGCAGTTAATGACTCCGAGAAAAACCTCGTTCCATTATTTGCTGATTTTGTTTCCAAGGTACCAAAGGGAACACACATCAAAATCCTGATTACCCCAGCGGGTTTTCTGAAGTTTACGCTCCCAATAGAGTCTCTTGCTGGAGTATCCGTTGATGCAATCGCCCCTTTGCAACTGGAGAAAATCCAAGCGCTCGCATCCGCCAAAATCACGGAATATATTTCTATGGTTGACAAGCCAACACTGAAGAAGTTCGGGGAGGTAGTGGACTACCTGACCATTGGCATCGATGAGAGCGGTTTGGATGGTAAGCATAAACGAACCATTGAGCTTATTGCCGTGTATGATGTCAAGGTAGGCAAGGTGATCCACTACACTGGAAAATTTTACCCGACCCCAATACAGTCGAAGGTGCTCATACGTTACCCAAAAACTTCATCTCATTTCATCGACCTTAACGGAACAAAGATTATGATTTTGGGGTGCAACGACCTGAATGTATTCAATCCACGTGGCAAGAAATCGATTACGGGATGGCGGGCGGATGCTTATCTGGAATATATAGCATATGCCAAAAAATATCAACCACAGATAGCCATTCAACACCCTCACCGCACAGAACACACCTTGGTCTGGGCTCACGGGTGGTATGGTTTAACAAAAGCCTTGCCGTCTGTTACAGATTATGCTGGAAGCGTTCGGGCAAGGGGAGAATCTTACCTGCCTTGTTACACAGATGACATATTGGGAGCAACCAAAAGAGGTAATATATTCGAATATACTTATAAGCCATAAGACGGAGGTTATCTAAAAACCCCATTGGATTCCTGTATCTTTTTACAAGGGGGGCTTTCCAGTAACAGATTAGACCAGACATATTGACTTGATTGTGATCCTGGGTTTGAGGCGGACTTAACAGTCATTTCAATTTTTTGCTACCTTTCCAAACCATAGGAGCATAAACTACATGGCAACAAAGGTTTTCATCCCAGAATAGGAATATTAAGCGGATATTGAGGTCACAAGAAAATATTCTCCTAAATGGACAACTCACTACGACCATGGAATTAAAACAGAAAATCAAACAAATATGCCAGGATAATGGTATATCCGAGGAGCAATACTCCTCATATGGTGTTACTTCTGCAAGATTTGATCTTGTCCCCTATGCCCCTTATATTCCAGTTGATTGGAATCGAATTTTAGTGCTTGCCGAGTCCCAGCAACTTCGTGGAAAAAAGAAAGGCAACAGCGAATATAAAAAAAGCCTGCTAGCCGCCAACAATGAAGAGCTGATCTTTCGGTTGGGTAATGAAAAAATAACTGGGAATAAACCTGAAACGCAAATCGGGATCACACCCTGGGATGAAGGCTTTATAAAACTGGCAATGTTATCCTGCTTCCCTGAATCAAACATTGAGCAGTTTGGTGTTTCCAATGCCGTCCCATGGCATTTGGACAAAAACAATGACACCCTGGCTGCATTTTTGAAATACAAATCCATTGCTTTCTGGAGAGACATATTGCCAGTGTTGCAGCCCAAAATGATCATCTGCACAGGTAAAATTGCCAATTCAATTATAACTGGAACCGGATACTGCTCGATAAAGGCTTGTCTTCAATTTCACATTAGATCAGCATCCCAATTACATTTTATGGTTGAGAAAACTTATCGAGCGAATGAATGGCTTGACAAGAATCCTGTCATAAAGGAACTTTTTAGAAAAAACGCTCAACTGATTAATCCGCGAAAGCCCTATCGATACTTTGTATGGTACGCAGCCCACGCTGTCAGCAAAATCAAACCAATTTTGGATCAAAATAAATGATGGAAAATCTTCTTTTTCATTGGGGTCTTGAAGGCAGTGGCTCAAAGGTGTTCAGGGTCAGCAAGAATGGCTCGGATCGGATCGTCCGGCGTTATTCCTATATGGACTTTGATGAAAATGATGATGAAATCTGGCGTCAGGGCGAGATTGAGCACCCATCTTTTGATGTCTTTTGGCAGGAAGCCACAGTGAATAAAAAGTGGTTCAGCCGGCATCCCGTATACATTCACGATGAATGCAAGCCAGTAATAAGAAAGAGCATTGACGGGATTGATATGACGGGTTTGACGGAAACGGAACTTTTAGCGGTTGATGGCTGGAAAAAATTACTCTAAAACGCAATACGCAATTTATATGAACGAAAAGAAAGAACAAACCATTTCCGTCCTTTTTGCAGGCATAGGCGTGCTTGCAATCGTGATAAACCTGCATTTTAAAGGCTATTCGACAGAGAACCTTCTTGACGCCACTAAAGATCTTGTTGGTTTGGTGGTAACTATCGCCGTGTTTTTACTTGCCTATAAGATCAGCCGCCAGACGAGCAGTCATCTTGAATCAGGGAAGAACGCGTTGAATAAACTTTACGCAAGGTACAAACCTGACCTTGACGGGATCAAGGCGAACAGCGAAAAAAGTGAAACCGACGAGGAGAACGACAAGCGAAACAAGTACCTCTTCATCAGGCGGAAAAACAAGAACCTGAAAACCAAGGTGACATTCATTCCCGTGAATGACTTTGAAGATGGCGTGATTGACATCCGGGTTAGCAAGGGTACACTGGTAAATCTCGGACTTGAGGGCACCCCAGATGAAATATCACAACTAAAAAAGGCTGTTTCCATCGGGGTGTTGGACTTATTATCCCAAATGGGATTGACTCAGACAGATGATTTCGAAGCGCTGGAGTATCCAAAGAGCCAGAATTCCGCCATTGTGGTGGATTTCGACGAGCAAAAAATGCGGTACAGAAAGTTTGAAAAGGTAGTCTACGCCTGTGCCGAAAAGGCGCTGACCATTATACTGAACTTTCACAAGTAACAGATGAAGGTTAAGATATACCGCGGCACAAAGGAGATTGGCGGAAACTGTGTTCAACTGACCGCTGATAACGGCAAGATCCTGTGGATCGACATCGGAGCTCCACTTAATACCGATAACGCTGACATCGGTTATACCGGGAACAAGGTAGATGCACTGCTGATCTCCCACCCGCACCAGGATCATTACGGGCTGATGAGGGACATTCGCCCGTCAGTTCCAATCTACACGGGGCAGGTCACACTTGACCTGATAAACGCCACGCAGATCTTTCTCGGCAAGCCCTTGGTCACAGGTAACTTCAAGACTTTTGAGCCTTTTAAATGGTTTACTGTGGCTGATACTTTTGAGGTTTATGCTTACCTGATGGATCATTCGTCGGCAGAAGCCTTTGCCTTTGTTGTGAAAGCGGATGGCAAGAGGGTGTTTTACACTGGCGATTACCGGGCTACAGGATGGAAAGGGAAACTGTATTACAAGGTGCTGTACGACCCGCCGAATGACATCGACTTGTTTCTAACGGAAGGAACGATGGTGGAGCGGTCGAACCAGGAATATCCCACCGAAGAATCCGTCCAGGAAGCCATCAATAAGGTCATCAGACAGCAGCAAAATGCAACCCTGGTAGTCAGTTCCGCCCAAAATATTGACCGTCTGGTATCGGTCGTTAAAGCCTGCAATGCCAACAGAAAGAAACTGGTGGTGGACGTTTACAACGCTTGGGTTCTGGACGCAGTGAAGAAGAAATCGCCCAACCTGCCAACCATTGACTGGGACATCATCAGGGTTTTCAACCACCCCAGGCAGTTGGAGAAGGTTGCTGGAACGGAGTTTGACGGATTCAGGGAAAGGATCAAAGACAAGGACGTCGGCAATCGGGTATTTGACACCCCTGGGGACTACGTTTATTACGTCAGGTGCCCAAATCCAAAACTGGTGGACGCCTTGCTGCCCAAGGGTGCCATCAACCTGATCTATTCCCAGTGGGAAGGCTATTTGAAGGAAGGTCATAAGAATTATTGCGCCCCGATCATCCAAGACCTTATCGACACAAGGAAAGTGGTCTACAAGCACATCCACACGAGCGGTCACGCCACGTTGACTGACCTGAAGCGGCTGGCAAAGGCAGTCAATCCAAGGAAGATCGTTCCAATTCACACAGAAAACCCAGCCAGGCTTCAACAGGAATTCCAGGAAGAAGGATTTGCAAACGTCGATCTCTGGCAAGACGGCGTAGATTATAACTTATAAAACCACCTACCATGAGCAATGATGAAATCTTGAACCGCATACGTGAGAATTTTCCAAAGGATCATCCGTCCTACAGTTATCTTGCCCTGCCTTCCAATATTACATTCACTTCCGATGGGTCAAATGCCGTCAAAATGTCCCTGCCCAGTGATGCCGTTGAAACGAATATGCAGGAAGACAAGGCTTCGTTCGAAGGCTGGGCTCTGGTGATGAAACGATGGGGTGGGTTTGAGAAAGTCGTTCTTCGCTGGGAATCCTTGCCGATAGACACAGGTACGGTGGAATGCGGACATTACCGACGGTTCCTTTTCCGGGTAGCGAATTTCTCGCATGACTTCTCATCGTGGTTTTCAATTTCGCCCGACAATGCATCAGATTTAAAAAGCCCGGTAATTGACGAGAAAAAAAACTATTACTTGAATCGACCCTCCGGGAATCGAGGCAAAGGAGGGGAACCAGCGGGGAAAGAAAGCAAGTTGGAGTCCAAATATGTCTGCGGAGGCTGGTCGGAATACTTGAAAGAGCTTGTCAATGCCGAGTTTCTTGATCGCCAGTTGCCGGTGGGTGTCTTTTTTGACCCGGAAGATCATTCTAAAAGGAAAGTGTCGGCGGAAAACGCGATTTTCTCCCGCGGAAAAAGCGCAATTGATTTGTGGGGCATCAGCAAATCCAATGAGCTGTTGATATTTGAGTTAAAAGCTGATGGGAATACCAAGGTCGGGATTATTTCTGAGCTTTACTTTTACGGCTGTGTGATGCAACGCATACAAAAAGGTCAGTTCAAATACGAAAAGCACAACAACTCGCCTGTCGACCGGATTGCCGGGACCCGAAAGATTCATGCATATTTTCTTTCTCCCGAGCTGCATCCCCTAATTGACAAAGACCTGGTCGGACTACTGACCATGGGAACTGCGCCCAATGTACAGTTTCACTACCTGAGGATTCCCACAGGCGGTGGAGTCCCAATCACTTTGGGTTTTCAGCCATGTTCGATGAACCCCTAATGTAAACTCATCAAAAAAAAAAATGAAACTTACTACCGAAAACCTGATAAGGATAGCTCTTGCGACCTTGCTTGTCTTATGCCTTTTCCATATGCCATATAGCTTTTACCAACTCTTCAGGTATATTGCGATGGCAGGATTTGCACTTCTCGCCTACTACCAATATGAGAGGAAAAATGTGCCGGGGACAATCGTGTTCGTGTGCCTGGTACTGCTATTTCAGCCTTTCGTCAAGATAGCATTGGGCAGGCAGTTATGGAACCTTGTTGATGTAGTTGTGGCGGTGGGATTGGTCGTTTCAATATTTGTATTTAATCGTGGAAAAAGAACACAGGATTACCGCTAAAATTCAAACCGTTTAATACCAACCATTATGCCTTGGGAACCCAAATATCCAAACTTTGGAGTCATCAAGATCGAAGGAAAGAAAGTAAAGGTCTACAGCGACCGAAGCAACTACATCACCATCGGACTGGGTGAGGATGTGACAAATGCCGTCTGGCGAGCAGCTCGCTTACCATTTTCTTATCGATGTATGCCAACCAGAGATTAATTAACTAATAGATCATTGAACGCCAGATCTTTATGATAAAATAATTTTAATCGTCAGTGGTCTCTTTCTATTCTGGCATCTCGGTTGCAAATTTTATGGTCAACAACTCCATCTCAATCCAATTAACTGTTAATCCTATCAAGGTCTCCAAGTCTGTAATATCCTTGTCCTCCCATTTTCGCTTATAATGAACTTCGTCATTGCCAAGCCATACCGCCCTTTTGGCAGACGACTTTACTTGTGGTGATTGAACAAATTTATCAATGCATGCACCAAGTAGTGAAGTTTCAATGGTATCTTTCATCTCTGGTTGGTTACTTATCAAAAAATCCTTTATCAAACATTCCAGGGCTTTTCGATACCCTGGACCTGCGATCTCCACCAAATGAAATTTTTTTGCAACCAGGGCTTCATTGTATATTTTAACAAACCGAGAAGAAACTTTTTCAACAACCTCATGAAAGCTTTGTTCTACAAACCGCCCTATTGAGGTATGCTCAAATGTCAAACCACCTAATTCTGGTCTATTCACATAATACGCAATGAAAGACTCCAGACATTCTTGGTTAGGGCAAGACATGAAAACATGCAGGTCACCAAGATTTTCCCTCGCAGTAATCACATTTGGGATTAATGAATGATGACAGAAAGGACATTCATCTGGGAGCCTATCAACGTACGTGGTAAGTCCATCACTACACTCAATCCTCTCCATATAGTCACTTTGGTTTTTGGGTTTGTACTGCAATTTACTAAAAAGAGATCGCCCATGAACTAAAAGATAAAAGTATATATATTAAAGCAACGAGCCAACAACTTCAATTTCCGATGATATTTGGGCTCTCACAACCATTTATGCGCATAAAATCGAACTTCACTATGGTTCCGGAGGAAACAAATTATTTATTGTCTGGATTAACCCATACTTGCTTTTGACCCTATCCTGTATTCGATATACGTTGATTCTTTTACCATCTCGGATGGTGGATGTATATTGAAGATTGAATGAATAACTCAAGAGTTTTTTACTTTTCTGTAGGGTCAAAGAAGATGCGAATCGTCCCATCATTGCAGACCTTATTTCCATCATCTTGGTCATAATTTCCTCCCCAGTATAAATCCCCCCAACCTTGAATTTCTTATTAAGCAAGCTTGGGTATGTGTAGCGCTCCGGGTATGATAACACCAGGTGTTTTGCAACTTCATCAGCAAAGAGAATATCTGATAAATCCCAAGTATCCTTGATGAATACTGGCACATCCGCCTCCCATAGAAGATTATGAACCTTCAGAATACGGTTGAACAACTTTTTCTCCGTCTTACCTTCTGGTGCATAGTCTTCTTTGATCATAGAAATCCAGTTCAATAACAGTTCATCAAGGAGGATCGTACTATCCAATGCTTGTTGGGGCATGACTGATGTACTGTCGATACGGAAATATTTCTTAAGGGTGGAGCGAATCGATAATTTACCATTGCCATACATTCCTTTCAAACTTTTATTTCTGTTTACAAATTGATCGATTGTAAATGAAGAGACAGCTAATTCACCCGTTCTCGCCTTTCTAAACAACAATACTTGCTCTTTTGATAAGCTTAAAAATGTATTCAGAAGGTCTTCAGTGGATACTGTATCAAGATGCATTTCAACCCCTTTATTCAACACCTCTTGTAGCTTTGGCAAAAGGGTATTTGCCGTATCCAATAACACCTTCTTTCCCACCTCTGGAGGGCTAAAGGTAATATCTGGAACCAATAAGGTCAAGCTACGATAACCCTTTCTAAATCTACCAACCACTTGAAAGATCTCTTCCATGGTCAGGAGGCTAAACGTCGTGGACCTATCCGAAATAACCACTATCTGACACTGTTCATCAACGTCAAACCCAGCGAAATATGCGGATGTTAAAAACACAATCTTTCCCGGCAGGATACCAGATTCCTTTATCTCGCTGCAGTATGCAGGTAGCTGTTCTTTACATTCGGACCCACCAAGCACGACTATTTCTTTCCGGACAGACGGCGGCAACCCTTCGATGATGGACTTCATTCTCCTCACAGATTTATGTGCAACAACAAGTTTATCACTGCCCAAGGTCGTTATCCGGGTGTAAATAAAACACTTTAAGCTATCTTCGTCTTTGGTGTCAAAATAAACAAGTTCTACTGGCATCTTTGGGGTTTCTCCCTTGAAAATTCTTGTTAGTTTCTGATCCCGTAAGAGTTTATTTGAAAAATGTCCCATGGTTGCAGAGACCAGACAACCTTTGCATCTTGGATCGAGGTAATAATCGATACAGTACTCTAATTCCGATCTGAATGTGGATTCGTTTTGAAACTTATCTATTTCATCAAACATTAAAAAGTAGTGCGAATAGACCTCCTTTGCACCAATTGCATTAAATACTTTCGGAAGGCTGTTTGCCACACAGAGGATTTTTTTAAATTGCACAGTACTTTGATGATATGCAGTAATCTGATCCTGAGTCACAACCGTTTTTCCATCAGGATAACTGCCCACGTAAAAAGTATGCTGCTGATCTTCATGTTTTATGTGCTTGGTAAAGGCTATGCTGCGTGAAGGAAAAATGATAATACTATTCCGAGGAGCAACTATCTCAGAGTGAGTAGCACCAATTCCAGTTGCTTCTTTTGAGATTCTGCCTTCCGGCATCAAAAAACCCGGATTTTCACCCAAAAAAGAGTTTATATAGATTTCTCTATCTGGCTGATCCATTGTTATTTAGTTATTTTGCAAGTTGAATTATTGAAATTTGATATGGTTTCCTTTAAAAACCATGTTTCCCCTCAATAAAAGTTTGAGTACAGTGTCTGGCTTTGCTAAATCTCTTCTCGATTCTAAAGGATTCCAACACCCCAGTACCTTCGATGCATCATCATGGGTGGGGGATTTATAAACAGGTGGTACTTATAAGCAGGCATTTTCCAAAATTTTTTCTGATTTTTTTTGAGGGTGCTCCCCAGGATCTTGAGTGTTCCCCGTATGATGTCTTTCTCCAGGCTTATGCTGTACATAGTTCTCGGATCTCATACGTTGAGGTCGGAACCAAATCTCCGGATAAACCAAAAAATCGTTCATGCCTGGAGGGAGATGTCCAACGATGTGAAATGAGTTGAATACGTTTAATGGATCCTACCCTGGTGTGATCCCGTTTCGGTGTGAACTTGGACCTACACCGGGTATAGGTCATCATGGGAATCTGTCCCCGGACGGAAGCGCCGGTTCTGACATAACCGGTTAAATCAAGGTCCTACGGACTTTTATCATCAGTGTGATATGTAACTGCTCCTTCGTTTTCGTCTGTCACTAAGTGTCGTGAATAGACTTTCTCCCGGACGTTCAGGTTGTGAGCACATCTGAAAAACACAATCAGATACAGCGCGGAGATCATTTTTGCAACTGGTTTGTATTACAAGTAGTGAAAAACCTTATTCCATATATCAACACCGGTTTATAGAAATATGGCAAACGGTGCATCAGCGAAAATTCTCCCCCTCTCCTCTTCATGATTCGCTTATTTCAGCCCCACATACTTTCATGGTTTTCCGGATCCTGGTTACATTCAGCGTAACAATTCCGGGTATAGATTCCCATATTTTGGCTAAAGCGGCAGTATCAAACTCCTTATCATTTGTATGATAGGTAAGCATGTACCGCGAAAGAGGGATATTTCCAAACACGTTACCGAGCGCGTGAAGGTCGGTTACATTTATCTGCTCCATGCAAAATTGTTCAAATGCTGCCGACTCTTGTTCCAGGATCCCGACTTCCACCAGGGCAGCAACCGGGAACCCGAACAAGTCAAGATTTACCCTGACATGCGTTGATAGTAGTACTTTATTCCTCCATAGTTTCTGAACCCTGGTCAGGCATGGACCCGGGGTTAGACTTACTCGTCTCGCGATCTCTTTGTTCGTTATAGTGGCGTCGATCTTGAGGATCTCAATGATCTCTCTGTCAACGTGATCAATCAGTGGCTTTTTCATCCTATACAAAATTATATTCTGCCAAACAGGACTTTTTTTCGAAACAAAAATAAAGTGAATTCACGAGGCAAGCGGAAAAAAGTGTCATAGCCGGGTCAAATTCCACCAATTTTTTACTCATGGATTTCCAAAGCAACATCATCAACCCATTGAAGACAAAGGATTGCAGAGGATCATTCGTCCGAAAATCCAGTTCGGTATCTTTTTGCATGTCACCAGACAATTATTAGGTTCATGGGTCATTGGGATACCATTGAGGGGACACGCCTCACTATAAAATTTCGAATGATCCCCGATCGATGTATAAGGGTATGAATTTATACCGTCTTAGTAAGCACGATCCCTGTCTGAAATGCCGGCTAGTGCCCGAGCATCGTAAAAAAACGAATTCGCACGCCAGATCCTTGTTTATCCGCAGGTCATCACAAGGGTTTTAACAACGAGACCACTACCTGAACTATACCCACGGATACAAGGTGCCGAGTAACGGCATTACCGACAGTACATGAATATTATATTGCCGATAAGGACGATAATCGCAGCAAGTGGGAAAGTGAACGAAGAAGCCCATCTCAATCTTGTTTCCCATTTGCACGCCGGTGTTTCGGATGGATCCGCAACGTTATGCTCATAGTTCCACGAGCATTGTCTTCGACAACCATTACATAGGACAGTCGTCAAAACTCCAACGCATAATACCCCCAGTCCAATTAAAATGGAAACAGACAGTGCATCGTATTTTGGATCAACGATTACCTGTGGTAAGACTGCCAGGAGTGCGATGGTTCCACCGCCGTTTGCGAAAAACAGCAAGTTCGTTGTCTGGTTGTCGATACCGACTCTTACTTCATAAGGGGTCATAATTTTTTTTAGTAAAGGTAATTTTTTTTCAATAAGTCAACTCTTTCAGCCAATAATCCAGGGATTTACTTATCTTTGTGTCATCGGAAACGTTTTAAAAAAGAGACCATCCAACAAATCGCCGAACTTTCCGAGAACAGCATAAACGGCGCCAAGCACCAGCAAAGAGACGTAGTAAAGCAACTCACGGAAGATGATCTTCCCGCCGGTAGTAGTTTTAACCTCATAGTATATGGAAGCAACCTTTGAACAGCAGATGGCTTATTACGGGTTCATCTGGAATGCAGAAGAACAAAGATGGGAGAACCAACTCTCCAGATTCAAATTTGACAACAGAATAGCCGGTGTGCTGACCACCACCTTCATCGTCAAGCCAACCACCGATCACCAATTCGACACCTGGATACAGCGTCACACTACGATCCAGGGGCTCATGCCCAAATCCCTCGAACTTTCCATCCACGAGGACGACCTGTTCGATTACCTGCGCAAACGGTTCGACATCAGGTTGGGATTTTTCAATTACGGTCCCCTGTACGACAAAAGGGGCATTCACTATCCAGCTACTGACGAAGACGAATGAACACACAAGAAGACAAGGCACTGCAGAGCCCGGTATCGATGACCTTTAACAAGCTGGCGATGTACCGGGAAGACTGGTCACTGGAAGAGATCGTGGTATTCGAGAAACTCCTGATCACCCGGAAGAAGGTGTGTTGTCCCCGTTTTCACCATACAGACGTCCGGTTGCGCCAAGAGTGCCGCTTAGGAAGACGGAAATTCCAGGCGGTGCTCGACCAGCTGGTCACCCGGCACCTGCTCGTCATCGAACAGCTGGGTGATCGGGGAGCCAAATTCTACGCCTTTAACGAAAAGTATATACTGGCACACCCCGAGAAGATTTACCGGTTAGACCCTTCGGTGGGCGATGCAGTAACTTTGAAAGGACGAAAAGCCTACTACAAAAAGTTCTTTAACATCGTGTTCACCGATACATCCCTCAAGGTATTCCCCAAGAAACGGAGGTATAGTAAACGGTCTGATTGTCAGTGTGTACAAAATGACGAACCCCAGAACGAACAGATTATCAATTCAGTAGAGCAACCCTGAAAAGTGGTATTGTACATTTGTACCACTTAAGGTATTATACCTTTTATCTATTATACAGTAAAAAGATCTACTACCTTGAGTGGTACATTTGTACAGCTGTGAGCACTAACACGCTCATTGACAATGGATAATCTTGAACTCTACCAAAAACGAACGATCAAAGGAGAACATGCCACGATAAGCGACCTCTACGTGGATGGCTCCTTTTTCTGCAATATCCTGGAAGACACCTGGAGAGAGTACCGTGAGGGTGACTGCTCGTGGAAAGTCCCGAAACAGACTGCTATCCCGGCTGGAAGGTATCACGTGGTGCCTCACAATTCCCCCAGGTTTCACAAGCGTCTGCCCATGCTGGAAGACGTCCCCTGTTTTGACTTTGTGCTGATCCACTCCGGGAATGCACCCGCGGACACTGAGGGGTGTCTACTTGTAGGGGTACATTCGGGACACGACTGGGTCGGTCAGTCTCGCCCCACACACGCTGCCCTGATGGTCTTCATTGAACGGGCATGGGAGATTGGACAGGAAGTATTCATCACCATAGAAGATTGATCATGGGGTGCCTGATGGAAGCTGCGGCAAATCCTTCGTTGACTCTGACCTTATCGGGTGAGTCGTTGAAGGTCTTCATCCAGATGATGGAAAAACTGGCTGCCATGAATGGACTCGGGTCGGAGAAACACGCGATCGGGTTCCGATATTCACGCCGGTACAAGCTGGATGATGTGGAAAAAGATTTCCTGGAAAACATCGTACGGGGATTTCGGGACCTACCTGAGGTAGAAATTTTGTGCGAAGAAGAAAAGCCTATCCCGGAAACTGCTATCTTAGCAGAACAAAATTTTTCCGAAAGTTCTTTAGAGGGTGAAGATTGACCGGGCAACTGTACCAATACTGTACCGTTGCCTTTTTTGACCGATCGTAACAGATTGATTCTCTGTTATGATGCCTTTTATCTGGTGCCCAGGACAGGACTTGAACCTGCACAGCCAAGGGCC